>JAFDHU010000375.1 GCA_019308625.1 Deltaproteobacteria bacterium | reverse complement strand
CTGGTGCTCTGCCAGCTTGCGGCGCAGGAATTCCCGCTCAAATTGGGCCCGGGCGGCCCGGAAGTCGCTCATGGCCAGCAGAGCCTCCAGCCCGCCGGAGGCGGCCTCGGCGGCGGCCTCGGAAGCCAGCTTCAGGTCGTCCAAGTCAATGTGAGAGTGCGGGGACAGGATGGCCAGGCGCCAGATGAAATTTTTCAGTTCCCGGACGTTGCCCGGCCAGGGGAGGCGGCTTAAGGCCTCCAGGACCCGCGGACTGATGGTCTTGGGAGGGGTTTCGTTCTCCCAGGCCAGCTCCTGGAGAAAATGATGGGCCAGCAAGGGAATATCCTCCCGCCGCTCCCTCAGGGGAGGCACATGCAGGGGGATCACATTGATGCGGTGGTAGAGGTCCTCCCGGAAGTTTCCCCGGGCGATTTCCCCTTCCAGGTTCTTGTTGGTGGCCGCCACGATGCGCACATCCACCTGGATGGGGCGGGAGCCCCCCACTCGCTCAAACCGCTGCTCCTCCAGGATGCGCAGAATCTTGGCCTGGGTCTTGAGGCTCATGTCCCCGATTTCATCCAGGAACAGGGTGCCGCCGTCCGCCTGGTCAAACTTGCCCTGACGCCGGGAGGTGGCCCCGGTGAAAGAGCCCTTTTCATGGCCGAACAGTTCCGATTCAATCAGGTCTTCGGGGATGGCAGCGCAGTTCACCTCCACAAAAGGCCGGTGGGCCCGGCGGCTTAAGTAATGCAGAGCCCGGGCCACCAGCTCCTTGCCGGTGCCGTTTTCCCCGGTGATAAGGACGCTGGCATTGGTGGGAGCCACCACCGCCAGTTTTTCCCGGAGCTGCTGCATGGCCGGGCTTTTGCCGATGATCTCCCGCCCCGGCGCCGCCTGCTGGCGGAGGCGCCGGTTTTCCTCGGTCAGGCGGGCCAGCTCCAGGGCGTTTTTCACGGTGAGCACAATCTTGTCAGCATGAGGCGGCTTTTCTATGAAATCGTAGGCCCCCAGGCGGGTGGCCTTGACCGCATTTTCCACCGAACCGTAAGCGGAAAGCATAATCACCGGCAGGGTGGGGGACTGCCTTTTCAACTCCTGCAGGACCTCCAGCAGCACTACATCGGGATTCTCTTCAAAGGCCAGCTTCAGGGCCGCTTCCCCTTCAGCCGCGCCGATGACTTCAAATCCCTCATCCGTCAGGATCCCCGCTACGGTCTCCCGAATTTGGGGTTCGTCATCCACTACCAGTATGGTTGAGGGCATGGCTTCCTCGCCGCATGGGTAACTGAATGATGAACGATGGTGCCGTCGTGGTCGCTGACAATGGAGTGCACGATGGCCAGGCCCAGACCCGTGCCGCCCCGCTTGGTGGAAAAATACGGCTCAAAAATGCGCCTTTTGTCTTTATCCGGGATGCCCGGGCCGGTATCGGCCACCACCAGTTCCACCCACTCCTCGGAAGGCTCTCCTTTGAGGCTGATAGAAATTTTCCCTGAATTTTTGATGGAAGCCAAGGCATTGTCCACCAGGTTGAGGAGGAGACGCCTGATTTGCTCCTGGTCCACCAGGACAGGAGGGAGCCCCGGATCCGGATGAAATTCCAGGGTGATGCGGGGATGCACCTCCTTGTACACCAGCAGGGTCTCCCGGATGAGCCCGTTCAGGTCCTGAGGGGCCAAGGACAGGTGCGGCAGGCGGGCGAAATGGGAGAACTCGTTTACCAGATTCTTGATGACATCCGCCTGGTCGCTGATGATGCGGGTACACTCCTCAAAGACCTGGCCGTCCTCCCCCATACGGCCCAGATACCGGCGCCGCAGCCGTTGGGCCGCCAGCTTGATGGGGGTCAAGGGGTTTTTCACTTCATGGGCGATGCGGCGGATGCGGCGGGCCACCTCCCGCCAGGCGGCCTGCCGCTGGGCCCGCTCCAACTCCGTCAAGTCCTCAAAGACCACCACCACCCCCAGGTCCTTGCCGGTGTCATCCTTGAGCACCGTGGGCTTCAGCAGGAGGTACAGGGTGCGGTCCGGCAGAGCCAGGTGGAAGGGCCGCTCCAGGGTGCCCTGGAAACGCCGGGCCTCCTCAATCACCTCAGTCAGCCGGCTGACTTCTCCGGGAGGCAGGAAATCCTGGATATTCCGGCCCAGTACCTCTTCGGGGTTCAATTGGAGCATCTGCGCCGCGGAATCATTCAGGGTGGTGACCCGGCCCTGGGCATCCACGGCAATCACCCCGGCGGCCACGTTG
>JAFDHU010000065.1 GCA_019308625.1 Deltaproteobacteria bacterium | reverse complement strand
ACCCTTTTACCGGAGGCGGCCATTTCTTCCTGAATGGAAGGGGGCACAAGCCAGGTGGGGTTTTTGGCCTTGTTAATGATGTAGTAATCACCGGCCGGGGTCTGCCAGGTGCGGCGGCCGATGCCCAGGGAATAGCGGCGCTGGTAGACCCCCCGATAGAAATGATAGAGCTTGAGCTCCGGCAGGTTGATGACCAGCCCGTGGCTCAGCTCGGTGGGCACGATATGGGTGGTGTCAATAACCACCGTCATGCCGGGCTTGAGGCGGTAAGGCTTTTTGATTTTGTTGCGCCGGGCCAGGATGTCAAACCTGACCCCTTTTTCCAGGGCCAAGCGGGACAGGTGGACGGGTTTGGTGACTTCATACACCTCCTCCCCGCCTCGCACCAGATAATACAATACGGGCGCCGGGGAGGCAGCCCAAGCCGAAGACGCGGCACCCCAGAGCACCAGCAGAGCCGTAGCCAACCTTGCGAGCATCTCAGTAGTCCACCTCAGCCAGATAAGGGAAATGATCGGAGGGGTACCGCCCCTCCCGATTATAAGTGATGATTTCCACCTTCCTGACCTTGAACGGCGACGTGACCAGAATCCAGTCAATGCGACTGCCCCGGGGTTCGCCGTCAAAGGCATGTTGGGTGGGCATCTCCTCACCCTGAGGATGTCGGGCCCGCCAGGTATCCATCAGGGGGCTGTCCGGGCCCACGAGCTGCCGGTACACCGGCGCATCCGGCGGCTCGTTAAAATCCCCCACCAGAATGAGGGGCAGTTGCCGGGGGAAGAAAAATTCGCGAATCAGCCGGGAGCCATGAAAACGGGCAGCCTCGGAGATATGGTCCAGATGCGTGTTGACAAAATAAAACCACAAGTCACGGCCGATCTCCCGGAACAGGCCGAAAGTGACCATGCGGGGAAAGGCGCTGCCCCAACTCAGGCTGCGGTGCTCCCACGGTGTCTCCGACAGCCAGAATTCGTCGCTGTTTTTGGCCTCAAAGGCCGTGGCCCGGTAAAAGATGGTGGGATACTGGCAGGTGCGATCCACCTGGCGGTGTTCCACCAGGGGGCGGTAGCCGGTCAGACGCTCGGCCAGGAACTCCAACTGGGGTACGGTGCCCTCCTGGGTGCCCAGCAGGTCCGGGGCAAAGGCCAGGATGGTCTCCACCACCAGGTCCCGGCGAAACTCCCAGCGGTTTGGGCCATCCTCGGGATTGGCAAACCGAAGGTTGAAGGTCATGATGCGCATGACGGCCTTAAGTAAATTTCGGTGGCAGCGTCTGAGGGAAAAACAGCTCCTGGCACTGCCTGAGAAAAAAGGCGTCGGTCATGGAAGCAATGAAATCCCGGACGATTTCCGCCGGTTGATGCTTCTCCAGATAGGCGGCGTCCATTTGGGAGAGAAATTCCTCCCAAATAGGGGAGGAGCGCCGCTCGTTCTTCAAATCCTGCAAAAACCGTGCAAAAAGAGCCTCACACAAGGCTTCAATCTTGCCGGTCTCCTGCTTGATGCGGGGGTTGTTGTAAATGCATTCATAATTGAAGTCCCGCAAAACCTTCAGGGCCTGGCCCACCTCAGGACTGTAACCCACATAATTCTTCTGATAGCTGTGGGCGATAAGGTCGGTGACCAGGGTATACACAATGGCTCCGTTGGTGCGCCCCAATCGCTCCTTAACCACCGCCGGCAGGTCGTCCCGCTTAATCAGATTGAGCACAATGGCGTCCTCCAGGTCCCGGCCGATATAGGCGATGGTATCCGCCAGCCGCACCACGCAGCCTTCCAGGGTCATGGGTTTGAGGGGGATGTGCGGATCGGCCAGTTTCAGGCGGATTTCCTCTTCCAGCCGGTCAAAGGTCTTTTCCCGGTCCGGGGCCAGGCGCTCCAGGTGGGTTTCGCCGTCATGGCAGAGAATACCGTCCAGCACCTGCAGGGAAAGATTCAGGCCGCGGCCACCTTTCTCCACCCGGTCCAGGAACTGCACACCCTGAATGCTGTGCAGGAAAGGGCCGATGCCGTGGGCTTGGCACAGCCTGGACAGGATGCGCTCCCCGTCGTGGCCGAAAGGCGGGTGCCCGATGTCATGGCCCAGGGCGATGGCCTCCAGCAGGTCCTCGTTTAAGCGCAGATAGCGGCCGATGGTCCGGGAGATCTTGGAAAGCAACTGGACGTGCAGCACCCGGTGACTGATGTGCTCGTTTTCAATGAGGTAAAAAACCTGGGTTTTGTCAATGTAGCGGGTATAGGCCCGGGAGTGCAGGATACGGTCGGCATCCACCGCAAAGTTCTGGCGGTGGCCTTCGGCGATGCGTTCCTCAAAGCGGCGGCGGATGGCTTGGGAGCTTTTGGTGGCGTAGGGGGAAAGCCAGGTGTCCTCTTCCTGATCCAGACGGCGGCGAAGTTCCCCCAGATTGACCATTGCTCTCCCCCCAAAAAATAATAGCACAGGGAAGGCCCCTACTCAAGAGGCCGGAATCTGAGCCGGACCTGGATTTCTCTCCGGGTATTTTATAAGATAAAAAAAATGAAAGAGGCGCCGCCGCCACAGCCGGCCCGGGACCGGCAGAGGAGGAAGCATGGTCAAGGTATTGTTGGAAAGAACCATCAAGGGGAAACAGGTGGGAGAAATCGTGCGGCTCCTGCGGCAAATGCGGGTCCTGGCCATGCAGCAGCCGGGCTACATCTCGGGGGAGACCCTGCATGCCCTGGACGATCCTAATTATTATCTGGTAATCAGCACCTGGGAGAGCCTGGAGCATTGGCAGGCCTGGTACGGCAGTCAGGAGCGCAAAACCCTGGCCGCCGAGATTGACACTTTGCTGGAGGCCCCCACCCGGATGCGCATTTTCACTTACTGAGCAGTCCCGATTGCGGCAGACCTTTTCTTTATAAATTCCGGACGGTGGTCGGTGACCACGCCATGACTTCGGATTCACTTCCGGTTTTACTTTTCCTGCCTCCCTTTGCCGTCCTCCCCCGGTCCCCCGGGGTAGCCCGGGGGACGAGACCCTTAGCCCTCCCCTCATCCTGATTTTTTGCCACTCCTGCATTTACAGAGCTGAAGCCGCCCGGTTCTATGGGGCAACGCCGCTGGCCTGGGAACCAGGCTGGGAAATTCCAGTATTTTTTCTGTACGGAACCCCCACCGCTGCTGCCTCCCGTAAATTTTTCGGTTCATCTCCTTTGTCATTTTATTTGGAAAAAAACCATAAAGTTAGCCGGACCCGCAGCCGAAAGGGATAACAGGGCGATTGCTCTCCGGGGGAGGGGGCGGGCGAAAGGGCGTGTAGCGCGCCGGGATTTAAGGGTTTCATGGCACTTAACCGAGAGGGAGCGGACGCGACGGTGCTCCGGCGCTTGAGATCGCCGCAGAGGATGACCTTTCGCTCCAGGATCCTGCTGCTGGCCATTTTGGCCTGCTTCCTGCCGTTTTGCACTATCTTCCTCACCCTCACCCTGGCCTCTTACACCTTGCAGAAAGAAATCAACCGGTCGTTGTCAAACTTGGTGCTGCCAGAACAGGTTCTGCCGACTGTAAACCGGCCTCACTCCCGGGCGCTCCCGGCGATTTTCCGGGTGGCCGCCGAGGTGGCCGAATTTCTGCAAAAAAACGGGCATGTGCCTGTGCCGGTCCTTTTCCAAAATCCCGAATTCCGGGCCGTGGCCCTTCAGCCGGTGGGCCCGGCCGGAGAGACCTTCCTGGTGGAGCCCCACACCGGGAAAATCCTCCTGCACCGCCGAAAGGAATGGGAAGGACGGGAGATGGCCGCAATTTATCCCGGGCCCGGCAAAACTGTGGCAAGGGCGCGGGGAGGGAACCCGGAAGCCAGCAGAACACCTGAGGCTGGTCAGGAACAGGTGCTGCTGGCCCCTGTCAGCGTGCCCCTGCCTGACGGCCGGCGGCTCCTGGTGGGGGCCCCCCTCGGGCCCTCTGAAGCTGCAGCAGCACCGGGCCCCTATGAAGCCTATCGCTCCGCCTGGAACCGCATCCGGCTCTGGTTGAGTGTCCGGCTCCGCCGATTCCATCAGCACCTTATCCTGGTGCTGGCCTTTTTCAGTCTGGTGGGGTTTGCCCTGTGTTTGACCCTGATGCGAGGCCTGACCCAGGATGTGCACCAGTTGAGCCGGGCGGTGGCTGCCTATAATGCCGGAGACCTGGATTACCGCCTTTCAGGTCTGGTCACCCAGGAACTGGCCCAGTTGGCCGAGACCCTGAACCGGATGGCCGCCAGCCTGCAGGAGAACACCATCTCCAAGGATGAGTGGGAGACCACCTTTGACATCATCCCGGACCTGATTATGGTCATGGACACCGACCAGCGCCTGGTGCGGCTCAATCAGGCCGCGGCCGCTTACCTGGGGATATCTCCGGAGGAGGCTTGCGGCCGGCCCTGCCGCGAATTAATGGCCCAACTGGCAGAGACCCAGCGCTTTTTCCCCAACTCCCCGGACAATTCCAGACAGGTGAGGGACCGGCAGGAGTTTTACTGGGAAGACCAAGGCCGGATCTTTCTGGGCTCCCTCAATCTGCTGCACAGCCGGGCCGGAAAAATTACCGGGGCGGTGCTGGTGGCCCGGGACATCACTGCCTTCCGACAGATGCAGCGGGAGCTGGCCCAGACCTCCCATTTCCTGAACCAGATCCTTGAAGCCGCGCCCCTGGCTCTGGCGGTGGTGAACCGGGACGGCCTTTTTACCCATATCAACCCCCAAATCCAGTTGGAGTACGGTTATTCCCCGGAAGAGCTTCTGGACCGGCACTTCTCCATGATCTACACTGATGAGACCGAGATGAGCCAGGTGATGGCCGAATTGCGGCGGCGCGGCGAGGTCATCAATTTCCAGGTCAATCTCCGGCACCGGGACGGCTATCCGGTGCCGGCCCGACTCTCCATCCGCAAACTCTACGGGGAACAAGGAGAGGTGCTGGGATCAGTGGCCTTAAGCAGCAACATCAGTGAAGAAATCAGCCTGCGGCGCCAATTGGAGGCAGCCCAAAAGCAGGAAGCCATCGCCACTCTGGCCGCCGGGTTGGCCCACAATTTCAATAATCTGTTGATGGTGGTCATGGGCCTGACCACTTTGATGCTCTCCAAAACCAGCCCTGAGCATCCCTTTTATGCCGATCTGAAGGAAATTGAACGGCAAGTGCGCCACGGCCGGGAAATCACCCGCAAGCTCCTGTCCTTCCGCCGCGGTCTGGGAGAGGAGACCCGGCCCCTGGACCTCAACAACCTGGTGGAATTCACCGTGGATATGTTTGCCCGGGCCCGCCGCGAGGTTAGGGTCCATAAAGACCTGGCCCCCCATCTGCCGGCGGTGGAAGTGGACCCCAGCCAGATGCAGCAGGTGCTCATGAACCTGCTGATCAACGCCTGGCAGGCCATGCCCCAGGGCGGAGAAATCACCGTCCGGACCCGGCTACTGGAGGTGGAAGGCTGGAAGGATTGCCACTTTGAAATTCGGTCTGGCAGCTACCTCTGCCTGTCGGTAATAGATACCGGCGAGGGAATGGATGCAGAGACCCTGGCCCATTTATTTGAGCCCTTCTTCACCACCAAGAAGCCGGGGGAAGGCAGCGGCTTGGGCTTGGCTTCCGCCTGCCGCATCGTCAAAAATCACCGGGGGGCCATCCGGGTGTGGAGTGAAAAGGGCCAGGGGGCCAGGTTTGATATCTACCTGCCGGCCAGCCCAGCCCCGGCCCAGACGCTGGTGCCCCTGGAAGGCCAGCAAATCATCACCGGGCAGGGCACCGTCTTGGTGGTGGATGACGAACCCCTGTTGCGTCGGGTGGCAGTAAAGCTATTGCAAAAGCTGGGCTACCAGGCCCTGGAGGCCGCCAGTGGCGAGGATGCCCTGGAAATCTTCCAGGAACGGGGGGCAGAAATAGACCTGGTGCTCCTGGACCTCATCATGCCCGGCTTGAACGGCCTGCAAACCCTGGAGCGACTGCGGGCCCTGAATCCCCAGGTGCCGGTGCTTTTATGCAGCGGCTACAGCGAAAGGCAGGAACACGAACTGCCGCCAGGGGTCAATTTTCTGGCCAAGCCCTATCCCCTGGAAGTCCTGTCCCAGCGCTTATCCGAAGCCCTGGCCAAAGGCCGGGCCTGAATTATTCACCTCTCCCATGGCCCCGGGTGCAGCTTATGGGGCGGCTCCATCCTTTTAGTTTCCTTCCCACCGCCAGAATCTGAAAACCTGTGCCAGCAGCCGGAGCGGGAAAAAAATGAGGTTTACAGAGCAGCAGCAAACTTGCATATGGATAAATGCATGATATGATATAAAAATTCAGAAAATGACCGGAGGGCGCCCGGAGCGCCCTCCTCCAGGACGGCATGGGCCACACGGAGTATCTGGAGGATTTTTTGCGTTATCTCAAGGTGGAGCGGCAGATGTCGCCCCACACCTTACGGAACTATCGCCTGGATCTGATGCAGTTTTTGAATTTCTGGGAAGAGCGCTACCCGGATGTTCCCCTGCAGGAGGCCACTTATCGCCACTTGCGCCCGTTTTTGGCCCAAGCCATGCAGGGGCGCCGCAAAACCACCGTGGCCCGCAAGCTCTCCACCCTGCGGACGTTTTTCAAGTATCTGCAGCGGTGCGGGGTGATGGAGGCCAACCCGGCCCGCCTGGCGCCCACCCCGAAAGCAGCCAAGCACCTGCCCCCCTTTCTGACGGTGGATGAGGTGTTTCACCTTCTGGGCCAAGGGCGGGGGGCCGACGATTTTCTCAGCCGGCGGGACCGGGCCATTCTGGAATTGTTCTATGCCGCCGGTCTGCGTCTGTCGGAGCTGGCCGGTCTGCAGCGGGAGGACGTTCGGCTGGAAGACGGGGTCCTGCGGGTGTGGGGCAAGGGCGCCAAGGAACGCTTGGCCTTCCTGGGAAGACCGGCCCGGGAGGCCCTGGCCGGCTATCTCCCTCTCCGGGAGGCCCTGCTACGGCGCCGGAGAAGCCAGGTGACGGCCCTGTTTCTCAACCGCTTGGGCGGCCCTCTCAGCACCCGGGGCATTGCCCGGGTGGTGGAGACCTGGGCCCGGAAAGCGGGCCTGCCCGGGGGGCTGACTCCACACGCCCTGCGTCACAGCTTCGCCACCCACTTGCTGGAGGGGGGCGCGGATTTGCGCACGGTGCAGGAGCTCTTGGGACATGCCAGCATCTCCAGCACCCAGCGGTACCTGCACCTCAACCTGGATCATCTGCTGGAGGAATATGACCGTACCCACCCCCGCAAGGGGTA
>JAFDHU010000064.1 GCA_019308625.1 Deltaproteobacteria bacterium | reverse complement strand
TAAGCCGGCAGGAAAGCATGATCTTGGGACAAATCCCGACGCTCCTTCCACCTATTACGCCCGGGAGGGCGCGGTCACCCTCCGGCTCACCGGCGATGGCCTGATTGTCCGCCAATGGCGCCACGGCCCGGCGGCTGCCGCCGAACCGGAGGGCTGAAGGCGATAAAAAAAGCCCCTCTAAAGGGGCCGATGCAGCGCTGTTTTCGCCTTCCCCTGAAATTAGGGATTGAGACCCGGGATCAGCTCTTGCGGGAGGTTTTGGCGATGAATTCCGAAATCTGCTGTCTGGCTTCGCCGCCGCACTTGGGACAGACCGGCTTGTTGCTCTCATATTCGGAAATGCTCATGATCCGGACAAATTCCTCCCCGCATTTCACACACACAAATTCGTAAGTCGGCATAGCTTTTCCCTCCGTCACAGAATGCTGGAAGTCGCTCAGTGTCTTGATGGCTGAAGCCCAGCAGCCTGTCCTGGAACAGGACGCCTGAGCTAAGCCTAATAATCCGAAATTTTTATTAGTTTTCAATTGGATTATAAGAAAGGTTGTCATCCTTGGCAAGGGGGGCAGACACGGTTCTCTCTTGTGAGCCGGTTAAAGAACCCACATTTTGGAGCCGATGAACAAACAGGAGCCCCGGGGGCTCGGTGTATCAATCTGCACATGGATAGGCGGAAGTGTTTGTTCTGATTGGCATCGGGGTGGTGGTGGTGTCGGTGCTGGGGGGGTTCATGCTGGAGGGAGGAACCCCTTTGGTGCTCATGCAATGGGCCGAATTCATCATCATCGGCGGCACCGCTTTGGGAGCCCTGCTGATTTCCACCCCGAAACCCGTGTTGGTCCGGATAATCCGCTACCTTCTGGGCTCCCTGAAATCCTCAGGAGTAAATCAGGCAAGCTTGATAGAACTGCTGCAGCTCCTGTATGAGATGTTCCAGACCGCCAGGATTAAGGGACTTCTCACCTTGGAGGAGCATGTGGAGAGGCCGGAGGAGTCCGAGATCTTCAACAAATACCCGGTGATTCTGAAAAACCCTCACGCCTTGGAGTTTCTTGCCGACTCTTTGAAGCTCCTGGTGGTGGGCGGGGTGCCGGCCCAGGAAATGGAGATGCTGTTGGACGCCGACCTGGAGGTACAGGAGGAGGAGGGCAAAAAACCGGCCCATACCCTGGCCCGCATTGCCGATTCCCTGCCGGGCATGGGGATTGTGGCCGCGGTTTTGGGAATTGTCATCACCATGCAGGCCATCGGCGGCCCGGCCTCGGAGGTGGGCCACAAGGTGGCAGCCGCCCTGGTGGGTACCTTTTTGGGAGTGCTGATGTGCTATGGCTTCCTGCAGCCTTTCAGCGCCCAGATTGAGCACCAGGCGGAGGCCCAGGAGCTCTTTTTAAGGTGCATTAAGGCTGGGGTGGTGGCCTACGCCAAAGGCCTGCCCCCCATTGTGGCGGTGGAGTTCGCCCGTCGGGTGATTGACAGCGATTTCCGCCCCACCTATGCCGAAGTGGAGGAGGCCTGCCGGGCCATCAAGGTCAAGGCAAGCTAACCTTTGCTTGTCGGTTCAGGGCCAGGGTGGGGAAACCCAGGGAAATTCAAACTGTGGTAACCCCCAGTCTGCTGGCCCCTGCCTGTCCGGAGATCGGGCCTCCCCGGCCAGGGGCCGTCGGATCAGACCAGGTCGGTTGTTTTGGCGAAAATTGACCTAAAAACGGGCCAATAGAAAGCCCCAGGCAAGGGGAGACGGCGGAAGGGGGAGCGGGACAAGAAGAGGCGACGGCCCGGGAGGAATCAGTTCCAAGGTCCAGGAATGGACTATGCTCATTTCCTGCCTGTTCTTCCTGCCTTAGTTAAGCCATGCCCAATCCGGGATTGGAACCCCTTGAGCCCAGGATAATCAAAAAAAAGAAGGCCTCCCGCCGTCACCATGGCGGGGCCTGGAAGGTGGCCTATGCCGATTTCGTCACCGCCATGATGGCCCTGTTCATTGTGCTCTGGATTATGAGCCAGAGCCAGGCCATCCGCTTAGCGGTGGCTCAGTACTTCAAAAATCCCGGGGTTCTGCCCGGCTCCACCGGCATTCTGGAGAACAGCGACGCGGGGGGCCAGATGCTCACCCCCGACCACAGTCAGGAGTTGCAGAGCCCTTCCCTGATAACCCCGGAAGTCAAGCAGGATCGGGAATCCCTGGAAGAGGTGAGGAGGCGGCTTTCCGAGGTCATTGCCCAAATGCCCGAGCTTCAAAGCCTGAAAGACCAGGTGCTCCTGGAAATCACCTCCGAAGGGTTGCGCATTGAGCTCCTGGAGCGGGAAAACTCCCACTTTTTTGACATCGGCAGCGCCAATCTCAAGCCCGAAACCAAAAAGATCCTGGCCCTCATCGCCCAGGAGCTGGGGCGTCTGCCCAACCAGGTGGCCATTGAAGGCCACACCGACAGCCGGCCTTACGGCAGCCAGGAGTACACCAATTGGGAGCTGTCCGCCGATCGGGCCAATGCCGCCCGGCGGCTGATGGAAAGCTCTGGCCTGCGGCCGGGGCAGCTCCAGGAAGTGCGGGGATTTGCCGACCGCCGGCTGCGCAACCCTCGGGATCCACTGGATTTCCAGAACCGCCGGGTAAGCATTATTGTAATGTTTCAGGACCGGCACCAGGCCAAGACCCTGGAGGGGCTGGAGAAGTTGAAAGTGAATCTGTCCGGCCAGGCCGAGGACCAACAAAACGGACCTGAACCCCAAACCCCGGAGATGGAAGGCCAAGGGGCAAGAGAGGAAACCGGGGGCCAATCCCACCAGCCGCCAGCCCCGAGTGGTTCCTTTGAAACGTCTGCCAAGCCGTCTGCCGAGGCTGCCTTGAGCGAGGATCTGGCCCCGCCCCCGGTCTTGGGCCAGCCTTTGCAGGAAGAGTTGGAAAAGCAGTTCAAGCCGCTTAAGCCCCGCATGCGCTTGGGCTGGTAGGCTAGGTTCTGCGGTCCGAACACCGGCGTCGGTCTGCCTCTCTGATCCGACTCCACCAAGTTGCCGCCCTGTCCTGGGTCCCGCTGCTTTACCAAGCGCCTCCTTTTCTGATATATGCCATATAGTATGGAAGCTTTCCCCGTTTTACGGGCTCGCCTGCTGGAGAGGTACCTGGCCCGGGAATTCGCCAAGCTTCTGCTGTTCTGTCTGGCGGCTTTTCTGTCCATTTTCCTGGTGGTGGATTTCTTTGAGCGCATTGACCGGCTGGTGAGCGCCGGTCTGGGGGTGGGGGGGTTCGTTCACTATTCCCTGCTGAAGACCCCCTTTGCCCTGTCGCAGGTGTTGGCTCCTGCCGTGCTGTTGAGCGCCATCCTGGCCTTCGGCCTGTTGGCCCGGTTCCATGAGATTATGGCCATACGCACTTCAGGCCTGGATATCCTGCGACTGCTGCGGCCGGTATTGCTTCTGGTCTGCCTGGTGGCCCTGGCAGGGCTGGCCCTGAACCTCTATCTGGTCCCCTGGAGCCGCTCCCGCCTGTCCATTTTTTGGGAAACCCAGGTGGAAAAAAAGCCGCCGCGCAGTCTGGTGAGTCTGGAGCATTTCTGGTACAAGGGCGACCGGGCCATCTACAATATTGTTTTGTTCAAAAAAGACAGCCAGACTCTGGAGGGAGTGCGGGTCTATTTGTTTGACTCCCAATTCCGGCTGACCGCCCTGATAACGGCCAAACAGGCCTGCTGGCAGGGCAATTCCTGGCGCTTCCGGGACGGCTTTCTGCAAACCTTTGAGAAGGGTGCGCCCAAAGTCTGGGTGCATTTTGAGGAACGGGACTTTGCCCTGACTGAAAAACCCCAGGATTTCACCTCCCTGGAGCGGAAAGTCGAAGAAATGGATTTCAGGGAACTCTGGCACTATACCAAACGGCTGGAGCGGGACGGCTACAAGGCCACCTTGTACCAGGTGGAAATTCAAACCCGCTTTTCCTTGGCCCTGGTGCCCTTCAACCTGGCCATGCTGGGCCTGGGATTGGCGTTGCGCCGGGGGAGCCTTTATCTGCCGGCCTTGGTGGCCGTAGGTTTGGGCCTGATGTTTATCTATTGGCTGGTTTTTGGCTTGTCGGTATCCCTGGGGCAGGCCGGCCGCTGGCCGGTGCTGTGGTCGGTGTGGTGGCCCCACGGCCTCTTCGCGCTGCTGGGCGGAGGTTTGCTTTCCCGGGCAAGTCGGTGAGAGGGGTTACCTGCCTGCAAAAAATTTTGGAAAATGACGCTCCCAGGCAAATTTTATTAGGATTTTCTATTGTCACCCCGGGCGTTTTTATGCTATCAAAGGGAAGCCACGCGGTTTTTTGGGTTTTCTGGAGGCAAGAAGCAGCTAGGCCAGCCATTCCGAACGGAAAGGAGGGATGAGGAAAAGCCGATATTTTTCAGGAAGTTATGCTTGTGTACGGCGGTAGGGGAGTTAGGTAGGTAATCAATTCAACTTAACCAGAAATTTGAGATTGAAGGGGGGAAGGCATGACCAAGGCTGAACTTATTGCGCAAGTGGCAAGCGACGCCCAGGTTAAGAAAGTAGATGCTGAAAAGACCATCAACTCCCTGATCAAGGTAATCTCCAACACGCTGAAGACTCAGGGACGCTTGGCCTTGGCGGGGTTCGGCACCTTTGCGGTGGTGGAGCGGAAAGCCCGGGAAGGCCGCAACCCTCAGACCGGCAAGCCCATCAAGATTCCCGCCACCAAGGTGGTAAAATTCAAGCCGGGCAAGCAGTTGAAAGAGTTGGTGAAGTAACCCCGCGGCGCCGAACAACCTGCAATCTGCTGTGGTATAAAGAAATCAGGGCCAATCCGCCAGGGAGCGCGCCGACCAGAATCTGGAGGGCGCTTCCACACGGCTACACTTTAAAACTTAAAACCTTATATGGAGTTTTCAGGGGCCTCCCCGAATTCACGGCTTCGGGAAAAGCCTCTCCAGGACTACTTTCCCACTCCACAGACCTTGGGCGGCGATAGGTGGTGGAGAATGCCGCCGGGCGCTACCAGATTTTCCCACACGGGACAAATAGTGTAATTTCCGCCGCCCAAGGACCCTTCTCAGGTTCAGATACTGTTCAGGATCCCTTGCAGGGCCGCCAGCAGGGCCGGCTGGTCGTGGGGCAGCAGGGTGCGCACGTCCAGGAGCAGGGTGTCGTGCTCCACCCGGGCGATGACCGGGGGGGAGGACCGGCGCAGGCGGGCCTCCAGTTGATGGGCCGCCAGAGGCGGCAGGGTCAGGGCCAAGGCCCGGCTGGGAAGGGGTTCCTGGGGCAGGGCGCCGCCCCCCACCCGGGCGATGCTCTCCCGGATGTCCACCTGAAAGCGACCGGCAAAGGTTTGCTTGATTTTCCGGGCCAGACGTTTGGCTTGGCGCTCCACTTCAGCCAAGGGCCGGGTAATCATGGCCAGGGTGGGGAGTTGGGCTACAGCCCGGGGCTCCTCCAGATACAGACGCAGGGTGGCCTCCAGACCCGCCAGAGTGAGTTTGTCCGGACGCAGGGCCCGCATCTGGGGGTTGTTTTTCAGACGCTCCACCACCTCTCGACGGCCGAGGATAACGCCGGCCTGAGGTCCGCCCAGGAGCTTGTCGCCGCTGAAGGTAACCAGGTCAGGGCCAGCGGCTACCGTATCCTGCACGGTGGGCTCCTTTTCCAGGCCGAAGCGGCTTAAGTCCACCAGGCAACCGCTGCCCAGGTCCTCCATGACCGGCAGGCCGTAGCGCCGGCCCAGGGCCACCAGGTCGGCCAGGGAAACCTCCCGGGTGAAGCCCAGGATGCGGAAATTGCTGGGATGCACCTTGAGCAGCAGGGCAGTGTTGCTGGTGATGGCCTGCTCGTAGTCCCGGAGGTAGGTCTTATTGGTGGTACCCACCTCCTTCAGGATGGCACCGCTGACTGCCATGATTTCAGGCATGCGGAAGGAGCCGCCGATTTCCACCAACTGCCCCCGGGAAATGATAACCTCCCGGCCGGCGGCCAAGGTGTTTAGGGCCAGCATGACCGCGGCGGCGTTGTTGTTGACCACCAGGGCGGCTTCGGCCCCGGTGAGTTCGGTAAGCAGCTCCTCCAGCAGGGCCTGACGGGAGCCCCGCATACCCTGCTCCAGGTCATACTCCAGGTTGGAGTAGCTGCGGGCCGCCTCCAGGATGGCTGCTTGGGCCGTTTCAGACAGGGGGGAGCGCCCCAGGTTGGTGTGAATGACCACTCCGGTGGCGTTGATGACCCGCTTAAGGGCCGGGCGCCGGGCGGCCTCCAGGGCTTCAGCCACGGTGTGGAGAAAAGCTTCCCGGTCCCACTGCATAGGGAGGCGATCCGCCGGGGTGGCCAGGATTTCCTGGCGCGCCCGCCCCAAAGTCTGTCTGATTACCTCCGTGGCGAAGGGCCGGGACAGCCCGCTGAGGGCGGTTTGCAACTGTGGGGTCCGCAGCAGTTCATTTACCGAAGGAAGCTGGCGCAACAGGCGCGCCCGAACCGGCTCCATAAGGTTCTCCTTAACTTTAACGTGCCAGAAAATGGAACAGCGGCCGGCATTGCCGGGCTGCTCCAAATTTTATAATAATTTTCGGATTAACGCATCGGATACTCTTCGGGAAATCGGTGTCAGGAAGGGTGAACAATTTTTAGAGAAAGCTATTGACAAAAGTCTTAGATATCGCATATATTTATAAAGTTAAAATTTGGTCACTTACGGCCTTGAGGGGCCGGGGACCTGAGGCTGGCGTAGCTCAACGGTAGAGCGGCTGATTTGTAATCAGCAGGTTGCGGGTTCGAGTCCCATCGCCAGCTCCAAGTGTGAAAGATTGGGCGTTCCGACTGGGAGAGGTTCCCGAGTGGCCAAAGGGGGCAGACTGTAAATCTGCTGGCTCTGCCTTCGGAGGTTCGAATCCTCCCCTCTCCACCACTTTTACAGGAAGCGGGAATAGCTCAATTGGCTAGAGCATCAGCCTTCCAAGCTGAGGGTTGCGGGTTCGAGTCCCGTTTCCCGCTCCATGAGCCCACGTAGCTCAGTAGGTAGAGCACTTCCTTGGTAAGGAAGAGGTTCACCGGTTCGATTCCGGTCGTGGGCTCCATACAATAGGCAGGATCATCAGCCACCCTGAATTATCAGTAGGGGATGAACAACTGCTGGAGATAAGAGATGGCCAAGAAGAAGTTTGAGCGGACGAAGCCGCACGTGAATGTGGGCACCATCGGTCACATAGACCATGGCAAGACGACGTTGACTTCGGCGATTACCAAGCATTTGGCCAAG
>JAFDHU010000374.1 GCA_019308625.1 Deltaproteobacteria bacterium | reverse complement strand
CGCCTGCGCCAGACCAAAAGCGGCAAAGACCACACCATCCCCTTGAACCGCGTGGCCCGGCAGGTTCTGGAAAACCATCCCCGTATTTCAGACTATGTTTTCCCCAGTCCCCGGACCGGCGGACAACGGGCGGAATTCCGAAAGCCCGTCAACCGGATCAGGGAGCGGGCCGGCCTGCCCAAAGACTTCCGGCCCCTGCACGGCCTGAGACACACCTTTGCTTCCATGCTGGCTTCATCGGGGCAGGTGGAACTTTATGCCCTGTCCAAACTTCTGACCCACGCCACGGTGCAAATGAGCCAGAGATACGCCCACCTGCGAGACGAAGCCCTGCGCCGGGCGGCGGAGGTGGCCGGGGAGCTTCTGGGCCAGATGGCGGCGGGGAAGAACAAGGTGGTGAACCTGAAGGGGGAGAATGAATGAAGAAGGCCAAACTGAGGGAGCTATCAGCGCCATGAGGCGCTTAAAGATAGCGGACCGGCCCGGCGACAGTGGCACCGAGCCGGCCCTGACCACATCACCATAGCGGAGGTATGGCGACATGGCTGAGATCGATTATACCCAAATCGTGAAGGATTTGAAGGAAATTGAAAGTGCGGGCGAAGCCCTCATGATGATGGCTAAGATAAAAGGTTCCTTCAAGGGCATTGGGGACGAAGACATTGTCCAAATCGCCACCGATCAGCTTTTTGACTTCGGCTGCTACATCAGTGCCCGGGCAGAGGTGGTGCGGGATGCCCTAAACGAAGCAGCCCAGGGCAAGAAAGCGCCACAAGGCGGGGAACCCGAGCCGAGGCCGGAAAAAAAATCCGAGCCGGAGGAAGACGCACCAAACTTCGCCCCGGGCAGCCACCAAGCACCGGGGCTTTCCATTTTCCTTGTTGACATATTACCCATTTGTATTATAAAAAACATAAATGTATTTCTAAAAGGGAGGTGGGGATAATGACCTTCGGCAAAAAGGCTGTGACGGCCTTAACCGGCGTTACCGGGCGACAGTTGGATTACTGGGCCAGAACCGGGGTGATCGGGCCCTCTATCAAGCCGGCGGCGGGCAAGGGAACCCGGCGGGAATACTCCTTCAAGGACTTGGTGGCCCTTAAAGTGTCCAAGCGCCTCAAGGATGAAGGGATCAGCCTACAAAAAATCAGACAGGCCCTCACTTGGCTGAGAAGGCATTTCCCCGACCTCAAGCAGCCTTTGGCGGAGCTTCGCTTCCTGACGGATGGCGACACCATCTTTGTGCTGGAACGGGACCGGGACAAGATTCTGGATGTTTTGCAAAGTCAGTTTGTGTTTTCCCTGGCCCTGGGGCAGCTTATTGAAAGTCTCCGAGGCGAAGTGCGGGAATTGGCCAAGCCCAGGGAGGAAAAGGTTGTGGTGGCGGGGCAAACCTTCACCGTGGTCTTGACCCCGGACCTGGAGGACGGCGGCTTTACGGTGCAGTGCCGGGAAGAGCCGGCGGCCATTTCCCACGGGGCCACAATCCCGGAGGCCCTGGACAATATTATGGACGCCCTGGAACTGTGTCTTAAGCATGAAAAAGAGTGGCAGGTTCAAAAAGCCCAGGATGAAAGGACCAGGGCCGGATGAGTTACACCGCCCGGCAGCTTGTCAGAGCCGTCAAGAAACTGGGCTTTAGGGTGAAGGAGGGAAGCAAACACACCTTGGTTTACGATCCAGCAACCGGCCGGCGTATAACCACTATCCCCAGGGGCTACATACCCAAGGGCACCCTAAAGGCCATTCTCAAACAATTGGGCCTCACAGAAGCGCAGTTGAAAAGCCTGCTTTGACTTCAGCTTTCCGGGGGATTGAGATGCCCCCAAAAGTGAGACACTTTTTATGAGAGGGTTGGGTTAAAACCGACATGGCTCGGGTTCCTCAGCCGCCCCGCAGGGGGCGGAGGTCCATCAATATCCGGAGCCCCCGGAGGGGCGGCTGCCTCCCATACCTCACGGGGAGAGCGGTATCCCAGGCTCTGATGGGGCCGTTCCCCATTGTACCACTCAAGCCAGCCCGCCACCTTGGCCTGGGCTTCTTCCAGGGAGTGGAACAGTTCGGCGTCCAACAACTCATCTCGCAGGGAACCGTGAAAACTTTCCATATGGCCGTTGTCAAAGGG
>JAFDHU010000063.1 GCA_019308625.1 Deltaproteobacteria bacterium | reverse complement strand
GATGAAGACCAGGAAGAGGTGGCCCACAAGATCCAGAAATACGACCTTCTGGCCTTACCGGTGGTGGACCGGGAAAACCGCCTGGTGGGCATCGTCACCCATGACGACGTGCTGGACATCCTGCAGGAGGAGGCCACCGAGGACATCTACCGCCTGGGCGCTTTGGAGGTGCCGGAAACCAGCTACTTCAAAGCCCGGCTGTCGGCGGTGGCCGGAAGCCGTATGGGCTGGTTGCTGCTGCTGCTCATCACCAACACCATTACCGGCAATATTATTCTGCATTACTCCAACCTGTTGGAGTCGGTCATTGCCCTGGCGGCCTTTGTGCCGCTGCTCACCGGCAGCGGCGGCAACATCGGCTCCCAGACCTCCGCGGTGTTTGTCCGGGGTCTGGCCCTAAAACAAGTGACCCCGAAAAACGCCACCAAATTCATCTTTAGGGAGGTAGGGGTGGGCCTGCTCCTGGGGTCGCTGTTGGGCCTGCTGGTGGTATTCTGGGCCTACTGGCTGCAGGGCAACTGGTGGGTGGCCCTGGCCGTGGGCATCAGCCTGGTGCTGATCTCCACCCTGGCCACCTTCTTCGGTGCCGTCTGGCCCCTGTTTTTCAGAAGAATCGGCCTGGACCCAGCCCTGGTGTCCGCACCTTTCATCAGCACGGTGGTGGACGTTCTGGGGGCGCTCACCTACTTCATGGTGGCTCATGCCATCCTGAGCTGGGCCGCAGTCACCTGAAATTTGACCGGCCGGGTCCGAATTTCCCCCTCACTTCAATCCTCTCCCCTTGGAGAAGAGGGACGGAAAGCCTGAGTACCTGAAACCCTTCCAGGAGGCGGTGGCATGAAAATTTTTATGACCGGCGGCACCGGCTTTGTGGGAAGCTTCCTCTCCCGGGAGCTGGTTCACCGCGGCCACGAGGTCACCATTCTGACCCGGCGGACGACCCCCACGGCCCCGGCCCATCCCCGCATCGCCTATGTGACCGGCGACCCCACGGCCGCAGGTGACTGGATGACCAAGGTACCGGGGCACGACTGGGTCATCAACCTGGCCGGGGCCTCCATCTTTAGCTACTGGACAGAAAAAAAGAAAAAAGAAATTTATGACAGCCGCATCCTGAGTACCCGCCATCTGGTCCGGGCCATTGCCCAGGGGGAGGGCCGCACCGTGTTGTGCAGCACCTCCGCGCCCGGCTACTACGGGGACCGGGGGGAAGAACTCCTGACTGAGGGCTCCTCCCCCGGGGACGATTTCCTGAGCCAAGTGGCCCGGGATTGGGAGACGGAAGCCCTCAAAGCCCAGGACCTGGGCCTCCGGGTGGTCATCACCCGCTTCGGCATCGTGCTGGGGCAAGGCCGGTGGGCTCCGGGGAGCAGTGGTTCTCCTGGATCCACCAGATGGATCAGGCGCGGGCCTATCTGTTTCTGTTTGAGCACCCGGAAATTTCCGGACCGGTCAACTTCTGCGCCCCCAACCCGGTGCGTCATCGGGAACTGGCCCAGGCCCTGGGCCGGGCTCTGGGCCGCCCCAGCTTTATGAAGGCTCCCGCCTTCCTGATGCGCCTGGTCATGGGGGAGCTGGCCCAGGCGGCACTGAGCAGCCAGAGGATGATCCCCCAAAAACTGCTGGACGCCGGGTTTGACTTCCTTTTCCCCACCATTGACCTGGCCCTGACCAACCTGCTCAGGGGGGAGAAGGGCTGAGAACCGGGGTCAATGGGGCTCAGTTTCTGGTCTGGCCCCGTTCCCCCCTACCCAACCAAAAACCAAGAACTTCAATACCCCTCCTGCCGGGCCACATCCTCAAGGCTCACCCTCTCCCGCAACAGATGATGGGCCCAGACCTGGTAAGCAGCGACTAGGGGGATGAAGGTCAGGGCCACCGCCAGCAGGGGAATGACGAAAAGGACGGGGTGGTTCAGGTAGTTAAAGTAAAAATCGGTGAAGCAGGAGGACAACATCCATGCGGGACTTTACCTCCGTATGGTTTTCATGGCAGGCCAGGCAGGCTTTTTTCCCTGTATCAATGTCGGTGGGGCCAAGGCTCATTTTCCCGGCGCTCCACCAAAAAGTACCAGCGGTCCCATTCAAACTCCCGGAAGGAAACGGGACACCTGAGTCGGACTTTCTTGTCATCCACGCCGATAACTTCCCAGTCCCCCCGACGAGGGCCGCTTTGCACGTAGATTTTCTGGCCCACCTCAAAGGGAAAGGCGCGAAAGATGTAAACCTCGTGACCTTTCTCCTTGTCCGTCATGTGTTCCTCGGCTAATTTGGTCACGCCGCCTCTTGGAGCCGCTGGGCCAAGCTTTCCACCAGGAAGAGCAGCGATTCCAAGTCCAGGTAGTCAGCCACCGCGGCATCGAACAGAAAGCGGACCTGGGCAGGAAAGTTTTCCCCCGAATCGGCGTCCCAGAAAAGAAAAAGTATGGGGACCTTGGGCAGGGGCCGGAAGACGGCCTTGACCTCCGCATCCTCTCCCAAGTCGGTGAGTTCTCCTCTCAAGGCCGCGATTTTCTCAAGCAAGCCAGTTTTGCGGCCCTGCAACTGCTCTGCCAGCTCCCTTTGCAGGCGCTCCAGGGTTTTTACCTTGGATACTGAGTTGGGCAGGCTCTGAAAGGCAATCCAGTCTCCGGTCAAAGGCCGGCTCCCCTGCGACGCCAGATAGTTGTACAGGAAAATGGCCTCCCAGGGGTTGGACCGGCTGCCCGGCGGATACTGCACCTGATCCTTGAAAATTCTCAATATGCGCCCGAAGTAAGGCACCTCCAGATAGGGCCGGCCGCCGGTTTCGCCATAAACCGCCCCCAGGCCCTCGGCGATGGCGGCGAAGTCCAGAGGGGCCACTTTTTCCTGTAAGGCCTCCAGGGCGATGGCGACGGACTCCCGGCGGCGGCCCATGCCCTCCGCCTGCTGGGACTTGACGGCCGCGGCCGCCGCGGCCTGCTCTTCCGGCAGGTAGGGGCAGCGTTCCAGCTCCTGACCCTCCTTAATGACCTGGGTGGCAAAGGCCAGACAGGTGGGTTGGCCGCACTCCCCGCAGTTGCTTCCCGGCAGCATTTTGAAGACATCCAAAACCGACACAGGCATATTCCGAACCTTTTTATCACCTTTCCTTTTGTTTGGCTTCCCGGCCTGCCTGGCTGTGGCTGGGTCCCTCCCGGCGTTCTCGTGCTTTTTCCTGGCAGCGGGGGCAAATCCCGAAAAGTTCCAGGTGGTGGCCCAGCAGTTGGTAGCCGTGGAGGGTCTCCACATCCTCCACAATAGGAGGCACCAGGACCTGGGCCACGTCGTCCACCCGATCGCACTTCAGGCAGCGGATGTGGCAGTGTTCCTCCACCGTGCCGTCAAAGCGCTTCCGGGAACCGGCCAGGGTCAGCTTCTGGATCAACCCGGCCGCGGCCAGCTCCTCCAGATTACGATAAACAGTGGCCAGACTGATGCGGGGCAGCCGCCGCCGCACCATGGTATAAACCTCAATGGCAGTGGGATGGGTCCGGACTTTCCGGAGTTCCTCCAGAATGATTTGCCGCTGCCTGGTGAGCTTGAGACCTTTGGAGGAAGTCATGGTTAAAATGAAAATAATTCCTATTATTAATTAACTTGGTCTTTCTGCCTCGGCTTGTCAAGGGTTCTGGATCTTTTTCTCCATGAAATGCCGCTCGGGAGGAGACTTGCTGACTCGACCAAGGGCAGGGGCAAACCTCCAGCTTGCCCGGAGACTTTTTGACAGCTCCTCGGCGTTAGGATAGAATTTGCTTTGTACTTCCTGGTTTCTCTGGCCGGGAAAAGCCGGGAGAAATTATGACCTACCGATTTTTTACCCGATTTTCGCTTCCCCTGGTCCTGGGGGCGGCGTGCCTGATCGGACTGGCGCTGCCGCTTATGGGCTGTGGCAAGGGCCCGCCCCATTCCCAAGCCGTCCGGACCTTCCGCACCCAAATCCAGAAAGAGCTGCAGCGGCTCGTCCCGGCCTTGAGCGAGCCGGTGGCAACCCAGGATAAAGCGGCCATAGACCGGGCCTTGGCCCAAAGCTTCGCCCAGGCCGAGGAGGCCGGCCGCCCTCCCTGGTTCCGGGTGGGTGTCCTGGACCCCCTGGGCACTGTGTTGGCCCGCTACCCTGACCAAGAACTCTCGGGGCTGCGTTTTTCAAACTATCGGGCAGTAAAGGAGGTCATCCGGAAAAAGCGGGTGGTCAGCCAGGTGCTTTATTTCGCTGACCACAGCCAGGCTTACATCATTCTGGCCCCCTTGCTTTCCCGGGGCAAACTGGTGGGCATGGTGGGCATTCTTCTCAACGCTGCCGAAGTGCAGGCCAAATGGCAGGTCTCCCCTGCAGAGTTCCGGCAACTGGATTTCAATTGATGAAATTTGCCAGGTTTTCGGAGAGGAGTCCGTGAGCAGCCAGTCAGCGGCCAGGTCCCGGACGGATTCATCCGGCGGGTTCTCCGTGCAGGCCACGGGGGAACCGGGGCAGGCCGTGACCTTTGCGGTCTCCGGCCACATCGCGCTGGCCACTCTCCCCCCTTTGAAAAGCCGCCTGACCTCCCTGCTTAACCATTACCAGCCGGCCGCGCTAACCGTGGACCTGGCGGGGGTCACCTACCTGGACAGCGCCGGGGCCCTGCTGCTGGTGGAACTGGAGGAGGAGGCCCGAGCCCGGGGCATCACCTTCACCCTAGCCCACGCCAGCGAGGAGGTCCAGAAAATCCTGGGCATCATTGACCGCCAAGCTCTCACCGCCCCGCCCCTCAAGGTAGAGGAAAAGGCCGGGGTGGTGGAGAAAGTGGGCGCCGCCACTCTGAAATTCGTGGATGATTTGGTGGAGGTGACCGTCTTTGTGGGCGACTTGTGCCTGGCCCTGATGTATTCGGTCTTGCACCCCCGCCAGGTGCGGTGGGGGGAGGTAGGCTTCTACATGCGCCGGGCCGGGGTGGGGGCCCTGCCCATCCTGGGGCTGTTGAGCTTTCTTTTGGGCATGGTCATGGCCTTCATGTCCTCCCTCCAGCTCGAGCAGTTCGGGGCCACCCTGTATGTCTCCTCTCTGGTGGGCATCGCCATGGTGCAGGAGCTAGGACCCCTGCTCACCGCCATCCTGGTGGCCGGCCGCTCCGGCTCGGCCTTCGCCGCGGAGATCGGCACCATGATGGTCAACGAAGAGGTGGATGCCATCACGGTCATGGGCTTTGACCCCATCAAGTTCCTGGCGGTGCCCAAAGTATTGGCCTCCATGCTGGTGGTGCCTCTGCTGGCGGTTTACGCCACCTTCTTCGGCATTCTGGGCGGTCTCCTGATCGGCGTCTCCCTCCTGGATATCACCATGTATTCCTATATCCTGGAAACCCGCAAGGCCATCGCCCTCTTTGATATTATCTCCAGCCTGGTCAAATCCGCGGTCTTTGCCGTCATCATCGCCGGATTGGGCTGCCAGCGGGGCTTCCGGGTGCGGGGCGGGGCCGAAGCAGTGGGGGCCCAGACCACTGCGGCCGTGGTGGCCGGCATCTTCCTCATCATCGTGGTGGACTCCCTGTTTGCCGTGGCGCTCCATTACATCCGGTGAGGTATGGCGGTGGCTGAACGGACCCCGGTGATCGTGGTGGAGGACCTGACCGCCCGCTTCGGCGACTACACCGTTTTTGAGCACGTGAGTTTTGAGGTCTATGCCGGGGAAATCCTGGTCATCCTGGGAGGCAGCGGCTGCGGCAAATCCACCCTGATGAAGCACATGATCGGACTGTATAAGCCCTACCGGGGCCGGGTGTTGGTGCATGGGGTGGATGTAAACACCAGAAATGAAGCCGAGCTGCGGCGCCTGCGCCAAGCCATCGGCGTGGCCTTTCAAGGAGGTGCCTTGTTTGGCTCCCTGACGGTGGCCGAAAACATCGCTCTGCCCCTGCGGGAGTTCACCGACCTCTCACAGGAGGACATTGACCTTATGGTCAAAATGAAGCTGGGCCTGGTGAACCTGGCCGGATTTGAAAACTTCCTGCCCGAGGAGCTCTCCGGCGGCATGATCAAGCGGGTGGGGCTGGCCCGGGCCCTGGCCCTGGAGCCCACGGTGGTCTTCTTTGACGAGCCCTCCGCCGGTCTGGACCCCATCACCGCGGCGGAGCTGGACCAGTTGATTTTAGATATCAATGCCGGCATGGGCACCACCATGGTGGTGGTGACCCACGAGCTGCAATCCATACTCACCATCGCCCATCGGGTGATAATGCTGGATAAGTCGGCCAGAGGGATTATCGCCGTGGGCGACCCCAGGGAGCTTAAGGAACATGCCGCCGACCCCCGGGTGCTGGCCTTCTTCCGGCGCCAGCCCCTAAGTCGCTTGACCAAGGACGCCTAGTATGGCCAGGAAGACCTCCAAATTCGTGGTGGGGCTGTTCGTCATCGTGGGATTTCTAATCGCCGCGGTGGCCATCATCTGGATCGGCGCCACCAAATACTTTGAAAAAGGCAAACTCTACGTCACCTATTTTGATGAATCGGTTCAAGGCCTCCAGAAGGACTCGGAAGTGAAATACCGGGGGGTGACCATCGGCCGGGTGGAGAATATCCGCATCGCCCCAGACAACCGGCTCATCGCGGTGGTGATGAATATCCGCCTGAGGGATGAGACGGTGAAGCAGTTGGTGGCCCAGCTGCAGTATACCGGCATCACTGGCCTGGTGTTCGTCAACCTGGACATCCGCCGGCCGGAAGACCTGGAGCAGGCCCCCCTCATTGACTTCGCTTCAGAATACCCGGTCATCCCCTCCAAGCCCTCGGAAATCAAGCGGCTGTTAAGCAGCGCCCAGGAAATCGTCAACAAAATCAAGGAACTGGACCTCAAGGGCATCTCGGAGCAGATCCAGGCCACCCTGAAGGCCATCGGGAAATTCGCGGGCAGCCGGGAGCTCAAACAGATTATGGCTAATATGAAGGACGCCTCTGCCAGTTTGAAGAATCTCACGGCCCAGCTTGACCGGCAGGTGACCGAAGGCCAGGTGAGCCAGGCCCTCGCCGACGCCGGCGCAGCCCTGACGGAGGCCCGGGATCTCTTCGCCAACCTGAACCGCGAACTCAAGGCCCTGAAACTGCCGGAAATCAGCGGGCGCACCCGCTCCCTGCTGGCCGAAGTGGAGGAAACCACCGCCAAGCTCAAAGCAGCCACGGAAAACGTGGAACAACTGGCCGAACGCCTGAGGCGCCGGCCCTCCGATTTGCTTTTCGGGAAGCCGCCCCAGCCCCGCTGGAATGAAAGGTAAACAGGTGCTGCCATGTTAAAGGTGCTTGCAGGTTGGGTCGCCCTATTGCTCCTCCCCTTCACCCTCGCCGGCTGTGGCAGCACGCCGCCCCTGATCCACCAGTATGTATTGGAGTACTACCCGCCCCTCCCCCAGGCCTCCGGCCAGCTCGACGCGGCCCTCACGGTGAGCCGCTTCGCGGTGGCCGAACCCTACAACACCACGGCTATGGTTTACCGCCCGGAACCCCTGAAGCAGGAGGTCTATCGGCTCAATCGCTGGCGGGTGAATCCGGGTGCCCTGGTCACTGACTATCTGGCCCGGGACCTGCGGCACAGCGGGCTTTTCCTGGCGGTGTTCACCGAAAAACACCAGGGGCCCAGCCGCTTCTGCCTGGAAGGGGGCGTGGAGGAAATTCAGGAACTGGATGAGCCCGACGGCTGGAAGGCGGCCCTGACCCTCACCGTCACCCTGCTGGACCTGGAAGAGGCCGAAATCCCCCGGCAGATTATTTTCCAGAAGACCTACCGGGCCACCGAGCCCATGCTGTCCCGAACCCCTGAGGGGCTGGCCCGGGCCATGAGCCGGGCCATGCAGCGGCTCTCCCGGCAAATCACCGCCGAGGTCTACCAAGCCGCCAAACAGCGAATGGGGCAAATAAGCCGGAAAAGTTCCAGTCTTAGATAAAATCTCCCTTAGTTCCTCTCTCCCCCGAGGGCTTCCAACCGGAAGTAGATCAGGCAGGGGGCAGTTCCTTCGCCCATCCTGGCTTTTCATGGTATGCTCCCGGGCCAGGCCGGCCGGCCCGGAATCCCTTCAACCTCAAACCGGGGGCACTACCTGCGCTTCCAGCCCTTGGAAGCCCTGGACCTTGCCTTTCGGCCGCTGGATTAACTCAGCATTTATAAGTTTGGGAAAGAAAAACGCCGGTTCGCTTGGACCGGCGTCTTAGGACTGGCGGGCCGGTGTGGCGGATGGCTAGACCGGGTGGTAATAGGCTACGCCATTTCCCAGCCAGCTGAATTTGTAGGTTCTCCCCTTGATGGCGATGTACGGCTGCACCCACAGCAGCACCCGTTCCACCAGCCGGCCGTGCAAGGGATGGGGAAGTACGGCTACCAAAACGTTTTCGGGCCCTTCGTAATAGGAAGTATGCGGGTCAAAGCCCCATTCATCCATAGCTGCTCTCCTTCTGCCCCAAGCCGGGTCGGACGTCCGGGCGGACACCGCTGTCGGCCAGCAGGCGGGAAAAAATTGTCTCGGACACTATTTAAACAATAATTTCATTTCAAAATTTATCAAGCACTGGAAGAATTTTTGCCCGCGCAGACAATGGCCCCGGGGCTTACCAAAGCAGAGCCGGACATATCTGATC
>JAFDHU010000062.1:10000-11382 GCA_019308625.1 Deltaproteobacteria bacterium | reverse complement strand
AAAAATCAGTTCCGGCGGCGACCTACTCTCCCACGCGGTCCCCCGCGCAGTACCATCGGCGTTGCCGGGCTTAACTTCCGAGTTCGGGATGGGATCGGGTGTTGCCCCGGCGCTATGGCCACCGGAAATCTTAGAGACAGTTTTCGGTTTTCAGTTTTCTGTTTGCGGTCAAAAAAATTCTCAGGGTGCGCTCTTCTTGCATGGTTTTCTCGACACCAAAGGCTCATCACCCTGAGAATAGTACAAGCGAATCGTGGAGACAAGTCTTAGGGGTTTCCGAAGGCGAGGGAAAAGAGGTCAAGCCGCACGGCCGATTAGTACCAGTCGGCTCAACACATTGCTGTGCTTACACCTCTGGCCTATCAACCTCGTGGTCTACGAGGGGCCTTTAGGGGCGTTACCGCCCGGGAGATCTTATCTTGGGGTGGGCTTCCCGCTTAGATGCTTTCAGCGGTTATCCCTGCCGAACATGGCTACCCGGCGCTGCGCCTGGCGGCACAACCGGAACACCAGAGGTTCGTCCATCCCGGTCCTCTCGTACTAGGGACAGCTCCCCTCAAATCTCCTACGCCCGCAGCAGATAGGGACCAAACTGTCTCACGACGTTTTAAACCCAGCTCACGTACCGCTTTAATTGGCGAACAGCCAAACCCTTGGGACCTTCTTCAGCCCCAGGATGCGATGAGCCGACATCGAGGTGCCAAACCTCCCCGTCGATGTGAACTCTTGGGGGAGATCAGCCTGTTATCCCCGGCGTACCTTTTATCCGATGAGCGATGGCCCTTCCATACGGGACCACCGGATCACTAAGGCCTGCTTTCGCACCTGCTCGACTTGTGGGTCTCGCAGTCAAGCTCCCTTATGCCTTTACACTCAACGGCTGGTTTCCAATCAGCCTGAGGGAACCTTCGCGCGCCTCCGTTACCTTTTAGGAGGCGACCGCCCCAGTCAAACTACCCGCCAGGCAATGTCCCCGACCCGGATCACGGGTCTGGGTTAGAACTCTAGAACAGCCAGGGTGGTATTTCAAGGACGGCTCCACCCGAACTGGCGTCCGGGCTTCACAGCCTCCCACCTATCCTACACAAGCTGCCCCAAAATTCAATGCCAAGCTGTAGTAAAGGTGCACGGGGTCTTTCCGTCTAGCTGCGGGTACACGGCATCTTCACCGCGACTACAATTTCACCGAGTCCCTGGTTGAGACAGCGGGCCAGTCGTTACGCCATTCGTGCAGGTCGGAACTTACCCGACAAGGAATTTCGCTACCTTAGGACCGTTATAGTTACGGCCGCCGTTTACCGGCGCTTCGGTTCAAGGCTTCTCCGGGTTGCCCCAGATGACCTCTCCCCTTAACGTTCCGGCACCGGGCAGGCGTCAGACCC
>JAFDHU010000062.1:0-5000 GCA_019308625.1 Deltaproteobacteria bacterium | reverse complement strand
GTCCCAGTGCCGCAAGCCCCTGGTCATCCTCAAGGCCGGCCGCACCCTCCGGGGCAGTGAGGCGGCCACTTCCCACACCAAGTCCCTGGCCGGGGTGGATGCGGTTTATGAGGCCTTGTTCCGCAAGTTTAAAGTGTACCGGGCCGATACTCTGGAGGAGCTCTTTGACTTCGCCAAGGCCCTGGCCTACCTCACCCCGCCCCGGGGCCGGGATTTGCTGATCACCACCAGCTCCGGGGGCGCAGCCATCCTGGCCATTGATGAGGCGGAGAACAACGGCCTTGAAGTACCCGAGCCCAGCCCGGGCCTCAAGACCCGCTTGCGGGAGATGTTGCCGGAGCACTGCGCGGTGGGCAATCCGGTGGACCTCACCGGCGACGTCATCGGCGACGCCAGCCTGTACAAAAAGGTGATGGACGAGGCCCGACAGGAATACGACTACCAGGTGGTGATTTTCGGGGACCCCATCCCCGGGGCATCTGAGGTGGTCACCCCGGGAGCCGCGGAGCTGGTGATTTTTCTGGGCGGCGCCGAAGTGGAGAAGCAGGAACGGGCCAAACTGTATGACAAGGGTATCCCCGTGTTTCCCACCCCGGAGCGGGGGGTGAGGGCCCTAGCCCAATTCTTCCGGCATGCCCCACCTCCGGCGCCGGTGCAGCCGGAGGCAGCCATCCCGCCGGCCCCGGGCTTGAGGCTTCTGCCCGCCGGTGAGGCCGCAGAGCTCATCACCCGGGCGGGCATTCCGGCCGCGGCCGCGCCGTTGGCGGCCAGCGCTGGACCTGGCCCGCCAGTTCGGCTTCCCGGTGGTCCTGAAAGTGGCTTCCCCGGATATTGTGCACAAATCCGATGTGGGCGGCGTCCGCCTCAACCTGGGCAGCGAAGAAGCAGTGCGCCTGGCCTACGAGGAAATCCTGGCGGCGGTTCGCCTCCAAGAGCGCCAAGCCCGAGTGGACGGGGTCACCGTCTCCTCCATGGCCAAGCCCGGAGGCCTGGAGGTCATCCTGGGGGTGATGACCGACCCCCAGTACGGCCCCACTCTCATGTTCGGGCTGGGCGGGATTTATACGGAAATTTATCAGGACGTTAGCTTCTGCGTGCTGCCGGCCACAGACGAGGATATTGACCAGCTTATCCGAAGCATCAAGGGCTATCCCCTGCTAACCGGCTTCCGGGGCCAGCCCCGCCGGGATCTGGCGGCCCTGAAGACGGCCATTAAGGCCCTGGCGGCCTTGGCCCGGCAGAACCCCGAACTGGACCAGATTGAGCTGAACCCCCTGCTGCTGTATGACAAGGGCCTGTTTGCCGTGGATGTGCGGATTTTCTCCAGAGTTTGACCAATTTTTGCTCCGGCCGGGGAAATCGCCGCCCATGACATGGTTGGGAACGCAAACAAACTGTTCGGCTGAGGCTTTGCTCCCCCGATAGTAACAGCCGGCCGGAAGCCGCGGCACGCTTAACGGCGGCAAAAAATGCTTTCCAAGTGTTCAAGTAATGGCCTGAAAGGAACGAAAACACAGACATGAGCGTCTCTGTAGCCGACCGCGTCGCCCAGAACCCCTTCTGGTTCCGGGACTGTTTTATCATGACCATGCCCATCGGGCAGCGGGCCATCAATTTGCGGGAGCTCCTGCACGCCCTGCATGAGGTAAGCGACGCAGTGCTCTTCTATCATCTCTTCCAATACCGCTTGGCTATCACCACTCCGGCGGTGGAGTATCCCAACGACTTCGCCGTGTGGGCCGCCAATTCCCTGCGAGACCCCAAACTGGCAGAGAAGCTGAGCTCCTTTGATCCCTTTGATTATGACAATCTGGAGCAACTGCGTCGGGCCATGACCGACCTGCTGGAGGAATATCTGTGGGATTTGCCCTATATCCCCTGGGCCCGGCCGGGAATGGAGTTTTATTTCTGCGAGGGGGCCACGGTGGTGTTCCGCTCCCGTATCTCCGCCAGGACCCTCAGGGAATTTTACGAGACCTTGAAAAAGGTGGGCTACGATTCCATCTATTATCATCTGTTTGAAGGCCGCTGGCGCTTGGGGATGAGAGAAAAGGACGACTTCTCATACTGGATTGAAACCAACTTCGGCCTGCCGGAGCTGGTAACCGCCATCCGTAACATAGACGTCTATCTCTATAGCCTGCCGGAAATCCAGACCATCCTTCTCAAACTCCTGGAAAGGCATCTGGGGGTGCCGGAGTGATCAGTCTCCAGGATTACGCCCCCATAGTGGGCCAGGAAGTCATTGACCAGCTTCAGCGTCTGGCCGAGGGCCTGGGCCCCCTGCGGCTGGTGCACATCAATTCCACCGCGGCCGGAGGTGGGGTGGCCGAAATCCTGCATCGGGCCGTGCCCCTGCTGAACCAGTTGGGCCTGGAAACCGCCTGGGAGGTGATTGAGGGCGACCAGCCCTTCTTTGAGGCCACCAAGACCATACACAACGGGCTCCAGGGCTTCAAAGTGGAGCTGCCCCCGGAGCTGTGGGACCACTATCTGGAGATTAACCGCCAGAATGCCCGCAAATTCTCGTGGGAGGCCGACTTTGTCATTGTGCACGACCCTCAGCCGGCCTTTCTCATCCACGAGATGCGGGCCCGGGCCCGGCACTGGGTGTGGCGCTGCCACGTGGACGTGTCTCGGCCCCACTTTCCCATCTGGCGGCTGCTTAGGGATATTGTGGGCAGCTACGACGCCTCGGTATTCTCCATGCCCCAGTTTTCTCAGAATCTGCCCCATGACCAGTACATCATCCATCCCTCCATTGACCCCTTAAGCGAGAAGAACCGGGAGCTGACCGAGGCGGAAATCAACGCCGTGCTTGACCGTTTGGGCATTCCCAGGGACAAGCCCATCATCCTCCAGGTCTCCCGGTTTGACTCCTTCAAGGACCCCTTGGGGGTGATTCAGGCCTTCCGGATGGTCAAATGCCACACTCCCTGCCGGCTGGTTCTGGCCGGGGGTGAAGCCACCGACGACCCGGAGGGTCCGCGTATCCTGGCCGAAGTCCAGGAAGCCGCCGAAGGCGAGTCGGATATTCACATCCTGCTCCTGCCGCCGGACGCCCACTATGAGATCAACGCTCTGCAGCGGGCGGCTTATATTATTTTGCAGAAGTCCCTGCGGGAGGGCTTCGGCCTAACGGTCACTGAGGCCATGTGGAAGGGCAAGCCGGTCATCGGCGGTTCGGTGGGCGGGATTGTGATACAAATCCAGGATTATCACACCGGTTTTCTGGTGCATTCGCCGGAGGGCTGCGCCTTTCGCATCCGGTATCTGCTGCACCGGCCGGAGATGGCCCGTCGCATGGGAACGCTGGCCCGAGAATTTGCCCGCAACCACTTTCTCATCACCCGTCATTTGCGTGATTACCTTACCCTCATCACTTTAGTACGCAGCCCCGGCAGCCGGGTGTTTGAATTTTAAGGTGTCCGGCTCGGCCAGACGCTGGTAGAATCTTTGCCGTGAAACCGCTCTCCTTTTTCCGTCTGAAGACCAGGGAGGAGGTGCTGGCCCTGTACCAGCGCTTCAGCCCCCTGGACGCCGAAGAGGTGGCCCTGCTGGACGCCGCCGGCCGGGTGGTGGCCGCGGAAATCCGGGCCCCGGAGGACATCCCGCCATTTCCCCGGGCCTCCATGGATGGCTATGCGGTCCGGGCCCAGGACACCTTCGGGGCCACGCCCGGCTCCCCCCAGTATCTCACCATCATTGGGGAGGTGGCTATGGGCGCGGTGCCCGACCGGCAGGTGGCCCCGGGCGAGGCTCTGCGGCTGCCCACTGGCGCCATGCTCCCTCCGGGGGCCGACGCGGTGGTCATGGTGGAGTACACCGCAGAACACCCGGACTTGACCCTGGAGGTGCGGCGACCCGTAGCCCCGGGGGAGAATGTTCTCCAGCCCGGAGAAGACGTGCCCCAAGGGGAGGCGCTGTTTTCTGCGGGCCGACGTCTGCGGCCCCAGGACATCGGCCTGCTGGCCGCGCTGGGAATCATCAGTATCCCGGTGCACCGCCGGCCCTTGACCGCGGTGATCTCCAGCGGCGATGAAATTGTGCCAGTGAGTCAAACTCCGGGCCCGGCCCAGGTGCGGGACAGCAACGCCTACTTGGCTTCTGCCTGGGTGGAGCTCCTCGGCGGCGCCCCCTTTCTGTGGGGGATTGTCCCGGACGACTACCGCGCCCTGAAAAATTCGCTGGCCGGGGCCCTGGCGGAAGCCGACTTAATCCTCATCTCCGGGGGCAGCTCCGTGGGGGTGCGGGACCTGACTATGGAGGCCATTCAGGCCTTGCCGGGGGCCGAAATCCTGGTGCATGGCGTGGCCATCCGGCCCGGCAAACCCACCATTCTGGCGGCGGTGAGCGGCAAGCCGTTGCTGGGCCTGCCCGGTCATCCGGCTTCCGCCGCAGTGGTGATGCATGTGCTGGGGCGTCCCCTGCTGGCCCGGCTGGCAGGATTGTCTGATTATCAGACCGACCGCGGCGGCTGCGTCAGGGCCCGGCTGTCCCGCAATCTGGCCGGGGCCATCGGCCGGGAGGACTTTGTCCGAGTCCGCCTGCGGGAGGAGGACGGCACCTTGTGGGCCGACCCCATCCTGGGCTCCTCGGGGCTGCTCTCCCCCATGGTCAAAAGCGACGGCTTGGTGGTCATTCCCCTGGGGGTGGAAGGCCTCAGCCGGGGAGAGGAGGTAAGCGTCCAGCTTTTTCACTGCTGAAAGAGGCATTCTGTGATAAAACGGAGCTAATCCGAAGGCTGCTGCCATGTCCTCTCCTCTCTCCGAACTCCCGGCCCCCCGAAGCCGACTGGCTGTGCTGGCGGATGAGGTGCAGGCCATCGCCGCCGGTTGCTGGCCCGGGCATCTCGGGGAAAAACCCAGCCCCTACCTTATCGGCCGCTTTTTGGGTCTGGTGCGGGAAAATCCCCGCATTCTCCTGACCCTGATGCGGGAGGAATACGGCCACCGTCTGGGGTCTTTTTTCCGCCCCTGGCTTGCTTCTGAGCGCCTTCC
>JAFDHU010000061.1 GCA_019308625.1 Deltaproteobacteria bacterium | reverse complement strand
GCCAGCCAGCGGGGGTCCACCACATTGCCCAGGCTTTTGGACATCTTGCCGCCGGGCACCTGCCAGTAGCCGTGGACGTTCAGGTGCCGGAAGGGCTCAATGCCGGCGGCCCTGAGCATGGTAGGCCAGTAAACCGCGTGGGGCTTTAAGATGTCCTTGGCGATGAGGTGCTGGACGCCGGGCCAGAAGGTCCGGTAGTCGGTGGCCTCCGGGTAGCCCAGGCCGGAGAGGTAGTTGAGCAGCGCATCAAACCACACATAGGTCACATAGCGTTCATCAAAGGGAAGCCTTATGCCCCAGGGCAGACGGCGCTGGGGGCGGGAGATGCACAGGTCCTCCAACGGCTCCCGCAAAAAGCCCAGAACCTCGTTTCTGTAACGCTCCGGCCTGATCCAGTCAGGATGGTCTTCAATGTATTTGACCAGCCAGTCCTGGTAGCGGCCCATGCGGAAAAAGTAGTTTTCCTCCTTGAGGAAGGTGGGCGGGGTCTTGTGGTCCGGGCACAGACCGTCCTCCAGCTCCCGCTCCAGATAGAAGCGCTCGCAGCCGAAGCAATACAGGCCGCCATACTCGCCGAAATAGATGTCTCCGGTATCATACAGCCGGGCCAGTATCTGCTGCACCACCTGGATGTGCTCCGGCGCGGTGGTGCGGATAAAGACATCATAGCTGATGTCCAGCTCATCCCAGGTCTGCCGGAAGCTGGCGCTGATGCGGTCCACAAACTCCCGCACGGGCAGCCCGGCTTCCCGGGCGGCGGCCAGAACCTTGTCGCCATGCTCATCGGTGCCGGTCTGAAACCGGGTCTCCTCGCCCATGAGGCGGTGGAACCGGGCCAGGGCATCGGCCACGATGGTGGTATAGGCGTGCCCGATATGGGGCTCGGCGTTCACATAGTAGATGGGAGTGGTGACGTAAAAAGCCATGCAAGAGTTTTCAGTTTTCAGTTTCGCCTTGTTGCCAAGCTCTGCTGGGGAACGCCCTTGCCGGAAAACTCTGGCTTTTGTTTTTCGGTTTTAGGTTTTCAGTTTTCCGTTTCCGGCGGTCCTTGTTCCCTAGCTCTGACGGATGATCTCTTATTCCCTCTCCCCCCTTGGGGGGAGAGGGCCAGGGTGAGGGGGGGTGAAAAAAAGCCCGTCTGTCCCTAATTTTTCAGGCAATTCAACCCGCTTGCCCCTCCAGGGTCTGGAGGCGTTGCAAGGCCTGTTCCATGAGGGCTTTGTCCGCCGTGGGGTCGCCCACCTCCAGGAACTTGCGGTAGGACCGCACCGCTTCAGTCTTCCGCCCCAGGGCCTCCAGGGCCTTGCCCTGGTTGAAGTAAGCCCGGGCATGGAAGGGGGTTGAGGCCAGCACCCGGCGGAAATCCTTTAAGGCCTTCTCCGGCTGGCCCGCCATGAGGTGGGCCAAGCCCCGGTTGTGCAGAATGTTGGAGCCGCCGGGATTGAGCTTCAGGGCCTGATCATAGTCCTGAAGGGCTTGGCGTGGCCGGTTCAGCTCCAGATAGGCATTGCCCCGGTTGTAGTAGGTCTGCCAGTCCTTGGGGTCATATCGCAGGGCCCGGGTGTAGTCCTCCACGGCTTGGGCGAACTGGCCCAACTGGCTCCTGATCAGACCCCGATTGTAGTAGGCCTCCATGGCCTGAGGGGCCAGTTTGAGAGCCTGGTCAAAATCCGCCAGGGCCTGCTTGAGCTTCCCCAAGCGCCGGTAGGCCACCCCCCGGTTGATGTAGGCCTCCACCCACCGGGGGTCCTGCTTCAGGACCGCGCTGAACTTCTTCACTGCCAGGGAGGGATTGCCCTCCTGGAGGGCCTGGAGGCCCTGGGCGAAAGAACTCCGGGCCGGACCGGCAAAGGAGACCACAGGCACCAACAGCAGGATAAGCCCCAGTAAAATCACCAGCAGCCTGCCGCTGTAACGGTCTAGAGGCATAGCTCCCTCTTGGTCACGGAAATCACTCTCAATTTGAGCCGGAGGAAAAACAGCCAATCCGGTTCCTTTCCTCTTTTAACCAATTTTGGCCTTGGGGGGAAGTGGCGCTCCGGCCCGGGAAGGAATTTTTTCAAAAATTTGTGGGTCCGGGCGACTGTCGGGCTCCCCGGCCGGCCAGCTCAAGGCAGAAGAGGGCTTGATCTGTTTAATGGGCGGGGCCGGGTCTTTTCCGGTGGGCTGCCGCAGCCTGGGCCACGAAGTCCTCATGGGAGCCGGCTGCCGCCAACCCCGGACAGGCTGCCTTGGCCGCCTCAAACTCATCCGCATGCTGCAACAGGGCCGGCAGAAAGGGCCATTCCCGGCAGATGCGGGGCTTCACCGGATGAATCCGGCAGCGGTTGTTTACCAGGAATACGCAGGCGCCGTTGACCGTGGCCACCTGCGGGCCCAGGGATGACTCCACCAGATAGCGGGACCGTAACTCAGCCTCGGAAATACCCAGGAAAGCGGCGATTTCCCGGGCTTCCCTGGAACTGACCAGGATGCCCTTTTCCCCCCGGCAGCACTCCCCGCACTGGCGGCAGATGAACGCCGGTGAGGCAGTGGCGGCTTTGGCAGACTCGTTGTAGGCCATAGAATCGGCTGACCCGAAAGTTTTAAGGGGGGCCAATCTGCAAAGTTGCCCGGCTGCCCCGCGGCTCAGGAAGATCCGCCCCTGCCTCCTCGCCTTTCCTCCTTCCCGACTTCCCTTTTCTCAGGGGTTTTTCAGGGACGGCTGGCCGGTGGACTCCAGCACACTGCGCCACAGGGCGGAGTCCAGACTTATCGCCTTGGTCTTGCCCACCGCCGCCTTGATGGGCACATGGACATAGTGGCCGTGCCAACGGCTGACCAGCATGGCGGTTTTGCCGGCCATACCGGCATGCACTGCGTTCTGGCCCAAAAAGCCACAGTAGATGCGGTCATTGTAGTTGGCCGGCATGCTCCGGATGATGTAGCTGGGGTCAATGTACTTCAGGTTGATTTCCAGGTCCCGGGCCTGAAAGTATTCCTTGATGCGGTCGACCAGAAAGAGGCCGATATCCCCGGGTTTGATGTTGCCGGAGGGGTCCCGGGGCAGCTCCTCCTCTTTGAAGAATTTTTGCCCGGCGCCTTCGGCCACCACAATCACCGCGTGGCCCCGGCGGCGCAGCCTTTTCTCCAGGCAGACCAGCAGGCCGTGCTCGCCCTCCAGGTCAAAGTCCGCCTCGGGGATCAGCACGAAGTTGACCTCCCGGAGAGCCAGACTGGCGGTGGCGGCCACAAACCCGGAATAGCGGCCCATGAGCTTGACCAGCCCGATGCCGTATGGTGCACCCAGGGCCTCGGTATGGGCCGCCCGGATGGCGTCGGTGGCCATCTCCACTGCAGTGTCAAACCCAAAGGAGCGGGACACCAGCGGGATGTCGTTGTCAATGGTCTTGGGAATGACAATTACGCTGATGCGCAGGGACCGGCGGGCAATCTCCTGGCAGATCAGGCTGGCCGCTCTGAGCGTTCCGTCGCCGCCGATAAGAAACAGGATTTGAATGTTTAGGCGGTCCAGGGCGTCCACAATTTCCCCGATATCCTGGGCCCCCCGGGAAGAGGACAGGATGGTGCCGCCAAAGGTGTGAATATCCGCCACCACTTCAGGGGTAAGTTCCAGAAGATCGTGACCGTATTTGGGAATGAAGCCCTGAAAACCGTAGCGCACTCCGAAGATGTGGCGCACCTTGTAGAGATGATGCAGCTCCAGCACAATGGCCCGGATGACATCATTGATCCCCGGGCACAGGCCCCCGCAGGTGACGATGGCGCAGTGCACCTTGGAAGGGTCAAAATAGATTTTTTCCCGGGGCCCGGCCATTTCAAAAGACAGGGGCTCCTCCTCGGGCTTCAATTGCTGCAGGTAAGCCAGAGAGTCATATACCAGCACCCGGTCCTGGTCCGAGACAAAGCTCTTCTCCACTCGCCGGCCATCCCGGGTGAAGAAAACCGTGCGGCAGATGGGCGAATCCACCTTGGCTTCCCCCAGAGAGGGGATGCGGGTGTCAAACACCGGGAATTTGCCGGCTTTTTCTTCAGCAATGTCAAGAGCTTCAACCTGTTTCACCCAATCATCCATAATTGCTTCCACCCCCGGCCTACCAGGTCTCGGTTATGGCTTCCAGTTCGTCTTTGAGTCTTCGGGACATCAGTTTTTTGATGGCTTCTTTGGGGAGCAGGCCTTCATAGAGGACCCGGTACACCGCCTCCACCAGGGGCATGTCCACTCCCAGGCGCTGAGCCAGCAGATAGGCGGCCCGGGAAGTCTTGATGCCTTCGGCCACCATCTGCATGCCGGCCAGGATTTGGGCCAGGGTCTGTCCCTGGCCCAGCTTCAGGCCTACCTGAAAGTTGCGGCTCTGCCGGCTGGTGCAGGTGAGCACCAGGTCGCCCAAACCGGACAGGCCGCTCAAGGTCATGGGGTTGGCGCCCAGGCGCACCCCCAGCCGGGTCATTTCCGCCAGGGCCCGGGTGATAAGGGCGGCCCGGGGATTGTCCCCCAGCCCCATACCCTCCAGGATGCCCGCGGCGATGGCGAATATGTTCTTCAGGGCCCCACCCAGCTCCACCCCGGTGACATCGTAGCTGGTGTACACCCGAAAATAGGGGGCGGAAAACAGGCGCTGCAGGAAGCGGGCCGCCCCCTGCTGGCGGCTGGCGATGGTCACCGCAGTGGGTTGTCTTTGGGCCACCTCCCGGGCGAAACTGGGGCCGGAGAGCACAGCATAAGGGGCTTCCGCCCCCAGCTCCTCCCGCACCACGCCCTCCATGGTGAGCATGGAGTCAATTTCCAGGCCCTTGGTGGCGCTGAGCAGCACCGCCTGGGGGGCCAGATGCCCTTTGGCCTGCTGGAGCACTTCCCGAAACACGTGGGAGGGCACGGCCATGACTGCCACTGCAGCCCCCTCCAGGGCCTCGGCAAAATCCTGGGTATAGCCCAAGCGGGGGGACAGGGGCACCCCCGGCAGGAAGGCGGCGTTTTCCCGGTCCCGGCAAAGGGTGTGGTAGAGGTCGGGCTCAAAAACCCACAGCCGGACCGTCTCTCCCCTTTCTGCCAGCAGTTGGGCCAAGGCGGTTCCCCAGCTTCCGGCCCCGATCACTGCCACGGCCGCGGGCTTAGAGGTCTCCGGGGTCGCCTTCGCCGTCATCTCCCCGTTCCGCCACCTTGGCCGCGCTTACCACCCGCTCCTCCGGCTCGGCGTCCATGAGCTTCACCCCTTGAGTAACTCGGCCGATCACTGGAATATCTTTAGCGGCCAGGCGCAGGATTTTGCCCCGGTCGGTTACCATGATGATTTCATCCTCCGGGGTCACCTGCAGGAGGCAAAGGACCGGGCCGTTGCGGTCGGTGATGTGGAGGCCCCTGACGCCCCGGCCGCCCCGATGATGCCGGGGATATTGCTGTACTTCGGTGCGTTTGCCGAAGCCCCGGTCGGTGACAGTGAGGATGGTGCCTTCCGGCCCCACCACTTCCATGCCCACCACTGCATCCTGGGAGGAGACCTCCATGCCCTTGACCCCCCGGGCGGTGCGGCCCATCTCCCGCACCTCGGCCGAGGGAAAGCGGATGACCTTGCCCAGGCGGGTGCCCAGGAAGATGTCCTGGTCTGGCTCGGCCAAGGCCACCCCTACCAGCTCGTCGCCCTCATCCAGGGAGATGGCGATGATCCCGCCTTTGCGCGGCCGACTGAAGTCCGTGAGGGCCGTCTTCTTGACCACCCCCCGCCGGGTGGCCATGACCAGGGAAGGTCCGGCCACAAAGTCCCGGACCGGCAGGATGGTGGCGATTTTCTCCTCCTGGCCCAGCTCCAGGAGGTTGACCACCGCCTTGCCCAGGGAGGACGGGGAACCCACCGGCAGCTCGTGCACCTTGATCCAGTACACCCGGCCGGTGCTGGTGAACACCAGAAAATAGGAATGGGTGGAGGCCACATAAAGCTGGGAGACGAAATCGTTCTCCTTGGTCACCATCCCCAGGCGGCCCTTACCACCCCGGCGCTGACTGCGGTAGATGTTCAGGGGCGTGCGCTTGATATAGCCCCGGTGGCTGATGGTCACCACCATTTCTTCATCGGCGATGAGGTCCTCTTCGGTGAATTCCTGGGCCTGGGGGATGATTTCGGTGCGCCGCGGGTCGGCGAATTTGTCCTTCAGCTCTTTGAGTTCTGCGGCGATGAGGGCCCGCACTTCGGCTTCGTCCCCCAGGATCTGCTTGAAGCGGGCGATGGCCTGGTCCACTTCCCGGGCCTCAGCCGCGATTTTCCGGCGTTCCAGACCGGTCAAGCGTTGGAGGCGCATGTCCAGGATGGCCTGGGCCTGAACCTCGCTCAACTCATACCGGGCCATGAGCTGCTCTTTGGCTATGGTCGGCGACTCCGCGGCCCGAATCAGCTCAATCACCTCATCCAGGTGGTCCAGGGCCACCAGCAGGCCGGCCAGCAGATGGGCCCGGGCCTCGGCCTGCTTCAGTTCATAGCGGGTCCGGCGGAGGATGACTTCCCGGCGATGCTCCAGGAAATGACGCAGCAGGTCCTTCAGGCTGAGCAGTTCCGGGCGGTTGTGGACTAGGGCCACCAGGTTGATGCCGAAGGTGACCTGCATCTGGGTGTGCAGATAAAGCTGATTGAGGATGGTGCGAGCCGGCTCATCCTTTTTGAGCTGGATGACCACCCGGAGGCCCTCCCGGTCCGATTCGTCCCGGATGTCTGAGATACCCTCAATTCTTTTGTCCTTGACCAGTTCAGCGATGCGCTCTATGAGCCGGGCCTTGTTCACTTGGTAGGGGAGTTCCCGGATGACCAGGGATTCGCGCCCGGCCTTGCGCTCCACCACCACCCGGGCCCGCAGCCGCAGGAGGCCCCGGCCGGTGCGGTAGGCCTCGCTGATGCCCTCGGCCCCGTAAATATAAGCCCCCGTGGGAAAGTCCGGCCCCGGCAGGATGGTCAGGAGTTCCGACAGGGTGATGTCCGGGTTGGCCAGCATGGCCAAAAGCGCATCGCACACCTCCCCCAGGTTGTGGGGCGGGATGTTGGTGGCCATGCCCACCGCGATGCCCGAGCCGCCGTTCACCAGCAGATTGGGCAGGCGGGTGGGCAGGACCAGGGGCTCCTTGAGGGAGCCGTCGTAGTTGGGGACGAAGTCCACCGTGTCCTTGTCCAGGTCCTGGAGCAGCTCGTGGGCCAGGCGCGAGAGGCGCACCTCGGTGTAGCGCATGGCCGCGGGGGCGTCCCCGTCAATGGAGCCGAAGTTGCCCTGGCCGTCCACCAGGGGGGCCCTTAAGCTGAAGTCCTGGGCCATGCGCGGGCGGTTCCAGTCGTTGCCCGCCTCCCCCATGGCAAAAAGTATCCGACGGTGCACCGGCTTCAACCCGTCCCGCACATCCGGCAGGGCCCGGCCGATGATGACCGAGAGGGCATACTCCAGGTAGGACTTGCGGATTTCGTCCTCAATATTTATGGGTATGGCGCGTGATTCCATATTGAAAAGACTCAGTTGGTCCAATGATTTATTATTGCCCAATAATTATGTAAGAAGTTTTTTGTAAAATTTTGTAAAAATTTTTCAACTATCTTCTTTCTGAACTGTAGAAGTAAGGGTGTCCAAGCAGGCAATTAACTATGGAATATGAATGGTAGCAACCCGCCAACTCAACTCATGTGTCGTCTGATAGGCGAATTTTCCCTTCTCCACTTTAATCACCACCACGCCCTTTACGGGATTGTGGTTTTTGTCCATGGTGATAATGCCGGTAACCCCGGGAAAGTCCCGGGTGTCGGCCAAGGACTGGGCGATACGGGCGCCGTTGAGACTCCCTGCCTTCTTTATGGCTTGGCGCAGCAGAAAGTAGCAGTCCGCCCCCAACGCGGCGAAGGCATCCAATTCCTTGTTATATTTGGTTTCATAGACTTGCAGAAATTTGCGGGCCAAGTCAGTGGCCGCCCCCTGGCGGTGGAAATGGGCGGTGAAGTACATGCCCTCATGGGCACCTTCATCCCCAGCCCCTGAAGCTGCTTGGCCAGGAGGGCGTTTTCGGCATAGTAGCTGGGGGCGTAAATCAGATCCGGATTGGCCATCCGGAAGGCGGAAATCTGGGCCGAGAAGTCCTGGTCCCCGGTCTGGATGTAACTGATGGAGACTATTTTTCCCCCCAGCTTTTTGAACTCCCGCATGAAAAAGGCGGCCAAGCCCACGCAGTAGTCCTGGGCCTGGTCAATAAGCACCGCCACTCGCCGGGCCTTGAGATGCTGCCAGGCAAAGCGGGCCGCCACCTTGCCCTGGAGATCATCCACAAAGCAGGCCCGGAAGGCATATTTACGGTCCTGGGTCACCAGGGGGTTGGTAGCCGTAGGAGAGATGTTGGGAATCCCGGCCCTCTCGGCAATGGGCACCCCGGCCAGGGTGTCGCTGGAAATCACCTCCCCGATGATGGCCGCCACCCGCTCCCGTTCAATGAGCCGGGACACCGCGTTGGCCGCTTCAATCTTGTCGCTTTTGGTGTCTACCAGAAACAACCGGATTTCCTGGCCCAGGATGCGGGGCTCCATCTCGTGGGCCACCTGGATGCCCTCCCAAACCATCTGGCCCATGGCCGCGGCCGCGCCAGTCATGGGCAGGTAGACCCCGATTCTCACCTCGGCCCGGGCCGGCAGGACGGCCGGTCCGGCCAGAGCGAGGCAAAATAGCACAAAGATGACTACCAGGTATCCTCCGCGGGTTTTGGGGCGTCTGGCTAGGATGACCGGACCCTCCTGAAATCATTAATAAAAATGATTTATTGTTCATTTACTTTATCAAAAAAAACGGCGACCGGAAAGCAATTTCACCCGACTTCGGAGGGGGAGCAGCGGGGGGGGAGGGCCGGTGATCCCAGGAATCTGAAGGGCGAAAGGGGCTGGCCGCATTTCCCCTTGCATCGCCGCTCTCGGAAATTTAAGGTAATCTAAGACCACATCAGAGGAGGGAGGAGGCCCGGCCTATGGAACTGGTCACCGTAAAGCTGGTCATTCCCGAGGGAGCCAATCTCATCCTGGGACAGAGCCATTTCATCAAAACCGTGGAGGACCTCTACGAAATTCTGGTGGGCACGGTGCCGGGCATCAAATTCGGCCTGGCTTTTTGCGAATCTTCCGGAGAGTGCCTCGTTCGGGTGGAGGGCAATGATCCGGAGCTGACCCAGGCGGCCACCGAGAACGCCAACCGCCTGGCGGCCGGGCACACCTTCAATATTCTGCTAAAGAACGCCTTTCCCATCAATGTGCTGAACGCGGTCAAGCTGTGCCCGGAAGTGTGCCGCGTCTTTTGCGCCACGGCCAATCCGGTGGAGGTCATTTTGGCCCAGACGGAGCAGGGCCGGGGTATTTTGGGGGTGGTGGACGGCCTCTCCCCCAAGGGCGTGGAGGCGGAAGACGGCAAGGCTTGGCGCCATGAAATCCTGAGAAAGTTCGGGTACAAGAAGTAAGCCCGGCAAGCCCTGTTTTATCGGGTGGTTTCAGCCAAGGACGATGAACGCCGCCATACTGGCCGCCGGTCTGGGGACGCGGCTCCGGCCCCTCACCCACCAGCGCCCCAAGGCCCTGCTGCCGGTGCTGAATCAGCCCCTGCTGGGGGTGCTGCTGCGCCAGCTCCAGGCCGCAGGATTCACCCGGGTGGCGGTGAACACCCACCATCTGGCCGCGACGGTGCAGGAGTACCTGGCCAGCCGGGACTGGGGGCTGGAGGTGGTTATCAGCCATGAGCCCGAAATCCTGGGCACTGGCGGCGGGCTCCGGGGCCTGGGGGAGCGCCTGGGCCCTGAACCGTTTCTGGCCATCAACGCCGACACCCTCACCGACCTGAACTTGGCGGCTGTCTTCCAGATGCACCAGGAAGATAATCTGGCCACCCTGGTGCTGCATTGGCGCCGTCCCTACAATTCCGTCTGGATTGACGAAACGGGGCGGGTGGTAAGTGTGGGGGAGCCTCCGGACCGCCCCTTCCGGCCGCCCCTGGCCTATACCGGGGTGCAGATGGTCAGCCCCGGGATGCTGGCACGGCTGGGGACCCGGGGCTATGCCGACCTGGTGGAGGCCTGGCGGGAGGCCCTGGCCGCGGGCGAAATCATCGGCAGTATCCTGGCCACCGGCCACTTCTGGCAGGATTTGGGCACCCCGGCCGCCTACCTGGAGACCCACCGTCGGCTGCTGGCCGGGGAGGCCCCGCGGCTGGCCCCCTTTCTGCCCCCGGTGGCCGATCCCTTTCTGGGGCAAGGAGCCTTGTTGGAGGACGGCGCGGTGTGCGAGGGCGGGGTGTGTCTGGGGCAGGAGGTCCGGGTGGGGGCCGGCGCCCGCCTGAAGAACACCGTGGTGTGGGAGCAGGCCCGCATCTCGCCCCGGGTGGTCCTGGAGGACTGCATTGTGGGTGCTGGAGTGGAAGTGCGCACCTCGGCCCGGGGTGAATTGCTGGTATGAAGGGAAAAAACCGGGTACCGCTATTGCCGGCGGGTTCCCCGGGCCTCGGGCGCCGGCTGGGGAGAGGGGCTGCAAGGAGCGGGGTTTAATCAAGGGCAGAATCTCGCCTGCCGCCGCGGGCTCCAAGACAGCCGGGCGGCTTAGCGGGACTTTTTAAAGGGATAGCGGACGACGATGATTTTCGGCCTCCGGCGTTTGGGCTTGTCACTGCCGGCGGCCGGCTTGGCCGAGTTCCGCCCCGCGCCCTTGATGACCTTGGACGGTTTACTCCGGCCGGGCGTGATGAAATGGGCCCCTTTGCGGGGCAGGGGCTGGGGCTTGCCGGTATAGGTGGTCAGGACGTTTTTCACGTAGTTTTGGGTCTCGGGGATGGGCGGCACCCCGCCGGTTTTGGCCACCCGCTCCGGGCCGGCATTGTAGGCGGCCAGGGCCAGGGCCACGTCGTTGTTGAAGCGGTCCAGGCAAAAGCGGAGATAGCCCACCCCGCCGGCGATGTTCTGCTCCGGGTCAAAGGGGTTGGACACCCCCATCAGGGCTGCGGTTTCCGGCATGAGCTGCATCAGACCCTGGGCCCCTTTGGGAGATACGGCCCGGGGATTGAAACCCGACTCATGCCGCATGACGGCCCGCACCAAAGACGGATCCACCCCGTACATTTTGGAGTATTTCCGAATCAGGGCCTCCAGCTCCGGACCACATTTTGCCGGAGCGGCAGCCCGGGACCGCCGCGGCCAGACCCGGGTCTGATGCCGGAAGATAAACACTTCAATTTCCTTGCTCAGCAAAAGGGCCAATGATTCCTTAGAGTTGCGGCCCGACTTGCCCTCTCCCTTCAGGACCAAGGACCCGTCCCTGGCGGTCTCCGCCACAGACGACGCAGACCATCCCGGACCAGGAGCTGCCAGAAGCAATATCAGGAAGGCAATCAGGACCTGCAATTCTCCCCCTCGTTAGAATTCTTTAATAGGGGCGGCACGGTTGTCAATGAAAAAGTCTTGATGCCGCTTTATTTCTTTATTGTTTTATCCGGCAAGACTAACATTCTTGAAAAAATAGACACGTCTGGCCGGTTATGCCTGGGTCTGACCTTCCTTCCGCCAAGGGGTCGCCGTCTGCAAAGATGGTGGCCCGTCCCCTGATTCCCCTCACCCTGTCTCTGGCCCTGGGGGTGGCCTCCTCCGCCTGGGCTCCCAAGCTTCCGCCGTTATGGCTGGCAGCCGCCGCGGCGGTGCTTTTTCTTACCCTGCTTCTCAGTTTTTTGACCGTTTTTTCTGCAAGACTCGTGCCTTTGGTCCTGTTCGGGGTGCTGGGGTTGGCTGTTGCCCAGCAGGCGCTTCATCCCGTTTTTCCGCCCCAGCATGTGGCCTCCCTGCCCCAGGGTGAGACCATCACCCTGAAGGGATGCCTGTACTTTCCGTCCCAGGTGAGGGACGGGAGAGTGCGCCTCTTTCTGGAGGCTGAGCAGTGGCTTAGCCCCCAAGGCTGGCGCCGGGCCGCTGGAAGGGTGCTGCTGACGGGTGGTCTGATTACCCCCCTGCCCAAGGAGGGTGACCGTCTGGTGGTGCGGACAGTGCTGCGGCGGCCCCGGGACCTGCTTAATCCCGGCGCGTTTCCCTGTTTTCGCTATTGGGCTTCCCGGGGCCTGTACCGGGTAGGGCGCCTTAAGGCTGCCACCGATCTGGTCATCCTGGCCCGGGAGGCACCGTCCTCGGTGCGGGAGCGCCTGCGAGAGGGCTGTCGGCGGCTACTGGCGCCGCTGCCGCCGGTCCCTCGGGCCCTTTACCTGGCTCTGATTTTGGGGGATCAGGGAGAAATCACCCCGGAGCTGCGCCAGGCCTTCAGCCGCACCGGCACCAGCCACTTGCTGGCCATCTCCGGGCTGCACCTGGGGATGGTGACGGCCCTGAGCTTTTGGGCAGCCTTTTGGCTGCTGCGCCGCTTTCCCCGGCTGCTGCTCCGGCTCAATGCAGTGAAGGCCGCGGCGGTGCTGGCGGCGGGGCCCATGCTGGGCTATGCCTGGGTGAGCGGCGGCTCCACCTCCACCCAGAGGGCCGAAATCATGATTCTGGCCTACCTGGTGCTGGTGCTGTCGGGCCGGCCCCGGGAGGTTCCCAGTGCCCTGGCCCTGGCGGCCTTCCTCATTCTGGCCGCTTCCCCCCTGCTACTGTTTACTCTGTCTTTTCAGCTTTCTTTTGTGGCCGTGGCGGCTTTATGCTATTTTCTGCCCCGCTGGCTGCCCGGGCTGGCTTTGGGGGGACTAGGGGGGACTACCGGAGTACTGGTGGGGCAAATGGTGCCGGAAGGTGCTCCTTTGGGGCTGGGGGGCCGTCTTGGCCTCGCTAGTGGCTACCCTGGCCACCGCCCCCTTGGTGGCTGCCAGTTTTCATGTGGTATCCCTTTTGGGCGTGGTGGTGAATTTGGTGGCCATTCCCCTGATCAATGCAGTGGCCGTGCCCCTGGGGCTGCTGGCCCTGGCCCTGGAGGCCGTGCATCTCACCCCGCTGGCGCGCTTGGCCGTGGAAGTTGGGCAGATGCCCCTGAACCTGGCCTATGCGATCATCGCCCACAGTGCCGCCCTGCCGGGGGCGGCGATGATTTTTCCCACCCCCACCTGGCTGCAGCTGGGCCTTTACTATGCCTTTCTGGTTTTGCTGTTCCCATCCCGGCGTA
>JAFDHU010000060.1 GCA_019308625.1 Deltaproteobacteria bacterium | reverse complement strand
GGCTACTCCAAGGGTATGATTGCGGTAGCCGACGCCATCAAGCCCCATGCCCGGGAGACCGTGGAGGCCCTGCGGTGGATAGGGCTGAAGATTTACCTGCTAAGCGGGGACCATCGCCAGGCCGCGGCCGCGGTAGCCGACAAGGTGGACATCCACCAGGTCATCGCCGAGGTGCTGCCCGGAGACAAGGTCCGGGTCATCGCCGACCTGCAAAGGCAGGGGGAAGTGGTGGCCATGGTGGGGGATGGCATCAATGACGCCCCGGCCTTGGCCCAGGCCGACGTGGGGGTGGCATTGGGCACCGGCGCGGATGTGGCTCTGGAAGCCGCGGATTTGACCCTCATCCGGGATGACCTGACCCTCATTCCTCAGGCCATCAACCTTTCCCGCCGCATGATGCGAGTCATCCGCCAGAACCTGTTTTGGGCCTTCTGTTACAATGTGACGGCCATCCCTCTGGCTGCCGCGGGCTTCCTCTCCCCGGCGGTGGCCGCCCTGGCTATGGCCTTGAGCTCCGTCAGCGTGGTCAGCAACTCCTTGCGCCTGCGCCGCTTCGGGCGCTAAAGCCCCTGCCCCTGATGTCTTAGAAAACCTGGAAACCTTGCCAATTTTTGCAGGAAGGCTTGCTGTGGCTTCCCGCTGTTTAAGGACGGGGCCACCGCCTCAGATCAACCCCTTCACCTTTTTGACTTATCTGGGCCATCCTTAAACCGGCCCAGAGACCAGACGCTGGTAAAGCTCCAGATACTTCTTCGCCGAGACCTGCCAGGAGAAGTCCTCTTTCATGCCGTTCAGCATGATTTTTCGCCAGAGCTTCTTGTTTTGATAGGCCTCCACCGCCTGGTTGATGGCCTTAATGAAGGCCTCAGCGGAGTATTCCTCAAAGAGGAAGCCGGTGCCCGTGCCTTTGGCCGTATCCACCGGGGTGACGGTGTCCACCAGGCCGCCGGTGGCCCGGACCACTGGTACGGTGCCGTACTTCATGGAATACATCTGGTTCAGCCCGCAAGGCTCATAACGGGAGGGCATGAGAAAGATGTCCGCCCCGGCTTCAATGAGGTGGGCCAGCCGGTTGTCAAAGGCAATTTTGACCCCCAGCCTGCCGGCATACTTTGGGGCCGCCTCCTCCAGCCAGCGGTGGTATTTCTCCTCGCCGGTGCCCAGGATGACCAGGGGGATGTCCCGGAACATCAGCTCCGGCAGCACCGCGGCCAGGAGGTCAAAGCCCTTCTGGTCCGCCAGCCGGGAGATGATGCCCAGTAGGGGCTGCTTGGCCAGCTTTTTGTCCAGCCCGAAGGCTGCCATCAGGGCCCGCTTGTTTTTGGCCTTGCCCTTCAGGTCGCCGGGGTGGTAATGGGCCGGGATGAGGGGGTCGGTGGCCGGGTCCCAGTCCCGGTAGTCCACCCCATTCAGGATGCCGAACAAGGCCTCGGCCCGGGTGCGTAGCACCCCATCCAGACCGTAGCCGTATTCCGGCGTCTGGATTTCCTGGCTATAGTTGGGGCTCACCGTGCTGACCGCGTCAGCAAACACGATGCCCCCTTTCAGCAGGTTGATTTTGTCATAGTACTCCAGGCCGTTGATGGAGAACAGGGACCAGTTCAGGCCGGTCAAGGGGAATTTCTCCTTGGGGAACAGCCCCTGATAGGCCAGGTTGTGGATGGTGAGCAGGCTTTTGGCCCGGGCCAGGGGCGCCTCTCCGGCCCAGCGGTACCGGAGGTAGACGGGCACCAAGGCCGCCTGCCAGTCGTGGCAGTGGATGAGGTCCGGAGCAAAATCCAGGGCCCGGCACACTGGCAGCACAGTGGAGCAGAAGAAGGCAAAGCGCTCCAGGTTGTCAAAGTAGTCCCCTTGGGGGGTACCGTAGAGCTGACTGCGCTCAAAAAACTCGTCCCGCTCCACAAAGTAGAAGGGCGCGCCGTCTTCGGCCGGAGTCAGCAAGTTGAACCTCAGCCTCAAGGGACCCACTGTTCCCTCCAGGTTCTCAGCCACGCAGGTGACGGGAAGATTTTTTTGCTTGATCTGTCCGTAATAGGGCATCAGCACCCGGACGTCGGCCCCCAGGTCCCGCAGGGCATAGGGCAGGGTGCCGGCCACATCGGCCAGCCCCCCGGTCTTGGCATAGGGCACCGCTTCTGACACTACAAAGAGCACTCTGAGCGGCTGAGCCATGTCTTTCCCCCTGTTACTTAATGATTGGGAGAGGGGGTCAGGGATCGCAGACCCCTGCCCCCTCTCCCAGGCCCACTCCCTCAACCCCTTAAGAGGGGGCAGGGTGGGGAGTTTGAGGAGAGCGGAGATTGGCCAGCCCCCGGCCCTCCCCTCAATATCGGTACACCAGAGTGATGTCTGAAGCCACCAGGCCCTTTTCCCCTTCGTTGAGGGTGAACTCCAGGATGTAATCCCGGCTGGGCAGGTTCTCCGGCGGGACATCGGGGGGCAGGTCCTTCTCCAGGAAAAACACCGAGGTATAAGGGGACTCTTCCAGCCGGGTGTCGGTGACCCACAGCTTGCCAAAGTCCCGGATGAAGCGGAAAAACCCGTAAGAGCGGTCCAGGAAATACTTGGTGCACACCCCCCGCACCCGGCTGCCCGGCTCCCCCCAGGGCGGGGCCCCTACATGGGGAGGGGCAGTGGGCAGCAGGCCCGGCACCAGATAGCCGGAGATAAACAGGTCCACCTCCCGACGCAGACGGTGGGACACGTTGGCAAAGGCCACCAGCTCCACCCGGCAGCCCTTGTTCTGCACCATGGTCACCACACTGCTGAAATCGCCGTCGCCGGTGAACAGGTAAATCAGATCCAGGCGATCCGACTGGGAGATGATGTCCAAAGCCATCTCCATGTCCAGGTTGGCCTTACCATAGGTGCGTCCGGATTCATCGGTGTACCAGCGGATAGGCTTCTCCACCACCTTGAACCCCAAATCCCGCAAGGTAAGAATAAAGTTCAAGGTGTTCTTGTAGGCCGGGTCAGACACCGCCCGTTCCTCGTCAATGGCCACGTAGGCGTTGAGGCGGATGACCTCGTCGCCATTGGCCTGCACAAACCGGCGGATGACTTCATAGCGCATGCCATAGCCGCCGTTGCGCATAATGTTCATGGAGTCCACATAGACTCCGACTCGTCGACAACTCATATGACCCAGAATCTGCCTCCCTGAAAATCCGTCTCAGATTTTTTATCCCCCATCAGCCTTGCGGCCACTCCGCTGGGACCGCGGCCTTAGAAAAACACTCGCTCACCTTCCCGGGGGCCGAAAGGCGAGGCATCGGTGAGCACCCGCCCGTCCTTTTCCAGGCGCTCGATCAGGTAAGCTGGCAGGAGCGGTAGGCTGGCGGAGAAGGCGGGGCTGAACCAGAAAAAGCTTTTGAGCCCTCGGGATTTAAGGCGAGAGGCCACTTCCTGGGGCGCAGGCCAAGTGAACTCTGGACCCCCGGCCAGATGAAACCCGTAGAGGTCCATGAAGCTGGGGATAAATGCGGCATAGGCCATGACTCGGGGAAAGACCGCCCGCAGAGTCTGGTGGATGTCCGGCATCATGCGCCCGTGAATGCCGGCGGAGCCCGATTGCACCGCCATGACCCCCTGCGGGGTAAGCTTACGGCGCACCAGCTCATACATCTCCCTGGTGAACAGCTTCAGAGCCGGGCCGGCCTCCAGAGGTTCGGGCAGGTCCAGCAAAGCCACGTCAAAGGAGCCGTCCGGCTGGCCCTCCAGCCACGCCCGGCCGTCGGCAAACACCAGTTCGGTGCGGGGGTCCTCAAAGGCACCCCGGTGGAAGGTGGGTAGCCACTCCCGGCAGGCCTGCACCAGCTCCTCATCAATGTCCACCATCACCGCCTGGCTGACGGTGGGGTGTCGGAGCACCTCCCGCAGAGTGGCGCCTTCGCCGCCGCCCAAAATCAGCACCCGCCGGGGCTCCGGATGGGCCACCATGGCCGGTTGCACCATGGCTTCGTGGTAAATGGCTTCATCGGCCTCTGCAGACTGCAATCGGCCATCCAGCACCAACACCTGACCATACAGGGAAGTCAAAAAAATTTCGTAAGCTTGAAATTTGGTCCGGCCTTGGGCGATGACCCGATTCTTTTTAAAAGCGATGAGGTCCGCCGGACTGCCCCAGTCCAGGAACCACGAGCCTGAGGGCCACTCGGTTTGGATAGGTGCGCTGGATTTCTCAGTGATCATCTCTCCTTGCCTTTCTTAGCCATTAAAATAAAAGTTTAAAGTAAAAAACCCACCTCCGCAAGGGGCGCTCCCGGAGGCGGAGGTGAAGCCTTTCTTCGCATCCCCCGCCGGTTCCGGGATCACCTCGCCCCTGGAATCAAGCCTAAAAAACCAACATATTTGCCAGGGAACAGCCGGACGAGCTGTTCAACAGGACGGCGGCAAAAGAGGGAAACCCCAAGGTTCTAGGAGCGTTTCTTCCAATAGGCGAGACGACTGTAGAAAGGCTTGGCAAAGGGAAGCAGGGGGAGCTCCCGGGCAGTGCGGTGCCAAAAGTAGGCGGTGAGTCCGGCGAACAGGAGGTCGGGGAGCCAGGGAGCCCAAGCCGGGTTGATCTCCCCCCGCACTGCCAGCCGCCAGGATGCGGTAAACACCACGTAATAAAGAAGGAAGATGGAGAGCCCCATAATCAGGCCCCATACCCGGCCGTGCTGCTGGGGACTGAGACCCAGGGGCACAGCCAGCAGGCACAAAAGCAAAGCCCCCAGGGGCATGGCGAAGCGCTGGTTTAACTCCACCAGCAGCCGGTTGCGCGGTTCGGTGCCCGGAGCGGTCCGCTGCAGGGCCCGCCGGATTTCCGCCAGAGTCATCCCCCTTTCGGATTTGCCTTCTTGGCGAGCCGCGGCAAACAGGCGCAGCGGCAGTTGATAGGACTTGAATTCCACGGTCTGCTGGCGAGAGCGATCCCGGCTCCAGCGAATCACCAGGCCTTCCGTAAGGTTGAGCAGCAAGATCTCGCCGCAGGGGTCATAATGCAGCTTCCCCCGCCGGGCGTATACAGTATGAGGGTTTTCCCGGTCCCGTTTGTCATACACAAATACCCCCATCAGTTCGCCGGCGGCCCCTTTGACTTCGTGCACATAGATCATCAGGCCGGGAAAGTCCCGGTTAAAGGTCTGCTCCTGGATGCCCAAATCGGCCCGGCGCTTGACCACCTCGGTCAGAAGCTGCCGGGTCTGACGCCGTCCCCAGGGCGCGCCATAGACGGTCAGGAGCAGGGTGACGAAGCCCACGGTCAGAGAAAAGACCAAAATTGGCCGGAGAAACTGGCCAAAGCTCAGGCCGGCGGCCTTCATGGCCAGGATTTCATAATCCACGCTCAGGCGGATCAGGGCCAAGATGATCCCCACGGTGGCTGCCATGGGCAGGGTGAAGACCAGCAGATACGGCAGCAGATACAGACAGGCCTTAAAAATGTCCCCCAGCCCCACGCCCTTCACCACGATGAGCTCGGTGAGGCGCATCACCCGGCCGGAGAAGACAATAAGGGTGAATCCTAAAAGACCGGCGGCAAAGGGATGCAGGATTTCCGCCAGCAGGTAGCGGGACAAAAGGCGCGGCATGGGTTTGACCGTGGGACTCTATGGGATAGGCACAGGTTGCCTTTATTTTCCCGGATAGAAGGCCAAAAGACAATCTTTTCCAAAGGTCGCCAGGATTTTTGGGCAGCCCCTTTCTAATCCCGGGAGGAACCCAAACTTCGGAGACCGGCCCGGGAGAGGTTGCCGGTTTCAGTGTCTAGCCAAACCGGAAATTTTTGCCAGGTTTCCCTGCCGCCGCCCCGTTCATCCTTCGGAAATTCCTGGATTGATGAGGGAATGAGGAAATGGCCTGCTTGTTGCAAAATCACCGAGAGCCGCGGAGATCAAGGAACTGGTGAGGAGTGGCGGTTCAGGTTTCTGGACGTGGTCTTCGCCGTATGGTCTCCGTTCTCCAAACGCCAGCCTGAGCCAGGGTGCTGAACATGCAGATTGGCCGCAACTCTTTTATTTCGCCCCAAGCCATCATTGAGCAGCCGGAAAACATCGCGGTGGGCGACCATGTCCAGATCAAAGCGGGCGTGGTTTTGCGCCCGGAAACCGGATTCATTGTCATCGGCCATCATGTGGTCATCAATCACTATACCGTCATTCATGCCAAAGGCGGGGTGGAGATCGGCGACTGGTGCGTGATCGCTCCTCATTGCGGCCTGTTTGCCCAAAACCACTCCTTTGATTCTTTGGAGGTACCCATAACCAAGCAGCCCAATGTCGGCCGGGGCATCACCCTGATGGGAGACAACTGGCTGGGGGCCGGGGCTATCATTCTGGACGGGGTGACTTTGGGCAAAGGCACAGTGGTGGGAGCCGGTGCCGTGGTGACCAAACCCTTTCCTATGGCCAAGGTAGTCGCCGGCAACCCCGCCAGAATTATCAAGGACCGGGTTCCCCAGGAGAAGTGGGATTTCCATAAATCGGAGCGCTGTTCCGTCACCGGCACCCCGGAGGAATTCTGGCCCTACATCAACCAGCGGGCGGAGTTCGGGAAAAAATATCTGAAGCCTATGGACGTTGTTTTGGACCTCGGCTGTGGAGAAGGATATCTCACCGACATCTTCAGAAAAACCTGCAGGCATATCGTGGGCATTGATTATGATGAGAATGCCGTCCGCCTGGCCCAGGAACGCTATGGTCTGGAGTGTCATCACATGGTGTGCACTGATCTGCAGTTCGAAGCCGAATCCTTCGACAAGGTCACCTGTTTTGAACTGCTGGAGCATCTGACCCGTCTCCAAGCCAAAAAGACCGTGGCCGAAATCCACCGGGTGCTCAAGCGTGGAGGGCTGCTCATCGGCTCTACCCCCATAAGAGTCACACCCGACCCTGCTCCTTCAACTTATTCCCATATTTATGAGTATACGGCCCCTGAATTGCGGGTCTTGCTCAAGTCTTTTTCCCATATAGAAATTTGCGGGGATTTTTTTGTTGCCGCCAAAGTGTGATCCAAGGGGACCAGCATGAACGTGCTTTTGACCACTTCCGCCGCCCCGGAGCAGTCGCCCTTTTCCACCACTGAGAAGCGGCCGCCCCTGGGAGTGGGGTTTCTCATCTCGGTACTGCGGGACGCCGGGCATCGGGTATTTTTCCTGGACAACTACCTGAAACCCAGCCATTTCCTGGACACCGACTACCTCCAGCGGCACGACATTGACTTTGTGGGCATCTATGCCAATACCATCTGCTTCCGGGATACCCGTCGTATGCTTTACCGGCTGGAGTTTCTTCGCCAGACCGGGCGGTGGCAGGGCAAAATCATGGTGGGCGGCCCCCATGCCG
>JAFDHU010000373.1 GCA_019308625.1 Deltaproteobacteria bacterium | reverse complement strand
GTTGATGGGCAGGCGCCGGTCGGCCTTGAGGGCAAAGGCCCCGAACTCCTCCAGGGGCACCTGGAGGGCCAAGGCCATAAACTCCAGAAATTTGCCGGTGCCCGCGGCGCAGCGATCGTTCATCTCAAACTTGGCCACTTTCCCTTCGGGGGTGAGCACAATGGCCTTGGTGTCCTGGCCGCCGATGTCCAGGACGGTGCGGGTCTCCGGGAAAAGAAACCTGGCCCCCAGGGCGTAGGCCTGGATTTCCGTGATCACCGCCAAGGTCCGCTCCGGCAGGGCCTCGGCCACCAGCCGCCGGCCATAACCGGTGGCTACCAGCTTCTCCACCTTCACTCTCGCCAGCAGACGCCTGATTTGGGCCAGCGGGTCAAAGGTGGTGGGCCGGATTTCCCAGTACTTCAGCCGGCCCCCTTCCAAAACCACCAGTTCAAGAGAGCGGGAGCCGACATCCAGCCCGGCCGTCAAATTGCTCCTGCCCATCTCTCAAACCCCCGAAAGGCGCGGCTCCGCCAAAGAGCATCTCCACAAAGGCCTCCACTCTGGTTTTGAGCTGCTCCACGTCCTCCAGGCTGTAGTCGGTCTCCAGGCTGAGCATGGGGATGCCGGCCGCCTCCAGGGCCCGCCCCACCTTGAAGGCCTCCATGGCATAGGGCTGGCAGAAATTCAGGGCATAGTGAATGACCCCGTCCACCTTCAGCTCCTGCGCCAAGGCCAGGATGTTGTCCAACCTTTCCTGATTGGGCGTAAAGCAGGCGCAGTCAATGCGCATATAGCGGTCCACCAGGGCCTCCAGCAGCTCCTCCAGGGTGCCGTCCCGCTCCTCCACCAGGTCCCGGGTGTTTCTGGTACCGATGCAGGATTCCTCCCCCACGAATGCCCTCCCCGGCCTGCACCCGTCGTTCCAGTTCCTCGCACAACTCGCTGATTTTGGCGGTGAAGCGCACCGGGTCGTCATAGAAACTGATCTGGTTGATGAGGAGCACGTCCCGGCCGGAGATGGGCGTGGGGACCGCGGCCCGCAGTTGGTTGAGGCGCTGCAGCACCCGGCGCCGGTCGTTCACCAGTCTGATGGCCTCCCGGAGTCCGGCAGAGGTTATCTGCCTGCCGGTGATTTCCTCCATTTTTTCCTTGAACCGGAGCACTTCAGCTTTCCACAGGGCTCTGTCCCAGGCCTGCTTCATCTGGGGGATTTCCATGACGTAGAGCGGGACGTATTCCCCAAAGATTTCATAAACTTTTTTCTTGCCGTCACAGGTGGTTTCCCCCACCACCAGGTCGCAGGACTCCATAAAGGGACAGAGGCGGGCCAGCTTGAAGCCCACGAAGGCCTTGATCAGGGCACAGGTGGGGCGGGGCAGAATCTTCTCCGCGGCCTCCTTGCCGACCTCCGCGCCGGCGCACAGACCCACACAGACCGCCCCGGCGGCCAAGACCAGCTCCTCGGGCACAAAGATGCAGAAGGTGCCCACCACCTTCCGCCCCTGGGCCTTGGCCTCCTGCAGCTCCTGAATGCGCCGGCCGTGAATTTCTGAAAGCACAAAATCCAGGTATTCCATGCCTTTCAGGCGCTTTTCCTGGGACAGGTAGATATCTCCGTAAAACTTGCCCAGAACCGCCAGCAGGCTTTCATGGGCCTCCACATCCAGATTCAGCTTTTCCCACATGGCTTCGTAAGATGAGGACATGCCTCCCTCCCTTGCTATGAAAATTTAGAGGAATTCCCGCGGCTCCCGGGATCATCCCCGAAAAGCAGGCCAAAACCTCAGCCCGAGGAGCAGGGGTCCGGACAGTCCGGCCGCATCCTGCCGGGTGAAATGACCCGGATATGCCGCGGTGGGTGAGGCTGAAAGGGGAGGGAACCGCTCCGGGAAGGGAAAGGAGGGGGAAAACTTGGTTAGTCCTGCGTTTCCTGATCCCAGGCGCTCCGCCCCCGCCTCAGCCGGCCGGTCTCGGAGGAGAGCCTTGCCAAGGCTCCCGCAACACCCGGGCCTCAGGACTTCCTGTACATTGGCGGCACGGGCCGATACACCTGGAATCACCTCCTTTGCTAAAAGTGGCTTTAATTTTACGGAGTGCCCTGGAGGAAATCAACCCTCTCCAGGAAAATTTACAGCCCCAGCAGCCGCTTCCGGGAGAAACCGGGGCGACGGTTGACACCAGGGGCCGGCTGCGGTAAATGCATTACAATTTTGCAGG
>JAFDHU010000059.1 GCA_019308625.1 Deltaproteobacteria bacterium | reverse complement strand
ACGATGTTGCCGATGACCCCCAGGGAGGTGGCTACGACCCCTAAAATCACTGTGGCCCAGGAGGCCCGGTAGGTGCGTTTCAGCTCCCCGCGGTTGATTTTGAGCAGGATATTGCCGATGCCGAAAAGGGTCATCACTGAGAGGAAGGAGATGGTATACACTCCGGCCAGGCTGAGGAGTCGGCCCCGGGTGAGATAAAGGATGGAAATGCACAGCAGCATGAATCCGAGAATGATGCGGTGGTAGGTGCCCCGGCGGTTGGTCTTGAGGAAGAACTGAGGGAAGCACTGATCCAGGGTCATGCGGTGCACCAGCCCGGTGACTCCTACGTAGCTGGTGAGCACTGCGCCGGAAAGCACCAGGAAGGCGTCCACCACGATGAGATTGTGGACCACCGGCCCGCCCACCATGAAGCCCAGCCGGGACAGCAGGTCATCCTGATACACCATGATCTCCGGCACGGGCAGGATTCCCAGGGCCAGCAAGGCGATGAGGGGGTTGAAGATGGTCACCGCCAGCCACATGTTACGCAGGGTGAGACGAAAGACCCCGTGGCGCTGCTGTTCCACAAAGTTGGCCGAGCTCTCAAAGCCGCTGACCCCCAGCATGGCCGCGGACACTCCGAAAAAGAGGGCCTTGGGCCAATCCACCTCGGTAACCAGGGCCTGCCAGTTGGCCAACCACACGGTTTGGGAGGACAGCACGGGGGGCAGGCAGAGGAGCACAAACAGCGTCAGGGTGCTCAAATGAATAATAAAGATGGCCAAGGCCACTTTAGCCGACTCGGTGATTCCCAGGATGGTGAGGCCGGCGAAGATGACCAGCACCATGGCGGTGGCCTCCAGGGGCGGCAGCCACGGAATCAGGTTGTTCAGGTATTCGGAGGCGGTTTTAGCGGAAATCACCGCGGTGGCCAGATAGGACAGGAGCGTAAAGCAGGCCGCCACCGAGGCGGTGAACTTGCGGGTGCAGTTGAGCAGGCAGTTGTAAGCGCCGCCATTCAGCGGCAGGGCCTCCACCACTTCGGTGTAGATTTTGCGATAGAGGTAGAGGATACCGGCCACAATCAGAAGCACCACTGGGGCCAGGGCCTGGGCATAGACGATAGCTATGGCTGAAACATAGAGGCAGGAGGAAGTGATGTCATTGCCGCAGATGGCAGTGGCGTACCAGGGACCCAGGCGCTCCTTCCTGGCCTCACCGTCCAGGAGCTCCTCGGGAGTCGGAGTCGGGGGGCGCAAAGTGGGAGAGGCGGTCAGTTCTGCGTCCGACATACCGATTACTTAATCAATTTTTTGATGTTTGTCCACGACTTCGGCACTTGGCAGGCCCCCTGGTCAGGTTTTTGCCACAGGTTCTAGCCGCTGCTTCAGATTTTCCTATCTCTCCCGCTCAGACCTCCAAGCGCCACAGGAGAAAGGGGGAGCCATAGCGGTTAAGCCAACTACGGCGGTCCTGGCAGTCCGGCATCACCCGGGCCAGCCGGCGCCAGAACCGGGGTGGGTGGCCGGGCACGGCCAGGTGGGTCAGCTCATGGGCCACCACATAATCCAGGATGGGCAACGGGAGGAGCACCAGCCGCCAGTTGAAACGCAGCCTGCCGTCCCGGGGGCGGCACTCGCCCCAGCGTCGGCGCCAGTCGCGGACCTCCAGCCGTCCCACTTGGTGTGGCATCAGGCGACCATAGTGCCTGACTCGCGCCGCGAGCAGCCCGGACGCCTCCTGCTGGTACCATTCACGCAAAAGCAGCCAAGCCTTATCGCCGGAAACCGTGTCCGTCACATAAAGGGCATCCTCAGCCAGCCTTACTTCCGGCCGGGTGTTTTCGATTCGGATAACCGGATAAGCCCGCCCCAGGTAATATGCCATCCCCGGAGCGATGCGATCCAGGGCCTCCCGGCGCTCCGCCAGTTTACGGGTTATCCAGCCGTGGCGATCCTGCAGGACCCGCTCAATGGTCTCTGGCCGGGTGCCCACCGGGGCGGCTACTACCACGGCCCCGGCAGTAGTCACCTCAAGGCTGAGGGTGCGGCGGCGAGCACTCCATTTTACCGTGTAATCAAAGTGCTCCATAATTCAAGCATCATCTCAAAAGTTATTTACCGGGCGTTTCGGCCCCCCAGGAAGACCCCTACAAGGCGCGTTTATCACTTCAGCCCCATCGCCGGGATATTACCAGAGAAATGCCCGGGGCCAAACAGGCGAGTATCTTTTGCTTGAATTTTCCCCATGTTGGTTTAAATTACTAGCGCCAAGGGCCCGGAGGGACCAGCGAAGGTTTCAATCACCGCCTTGCCCGATTTCCCCAATTTTGCTCCAAGGGAGGTCCATATGCAAAAGATGAAGTTTTGGTTCCTGACTCCTTTAATAATCCTTAGTCTGATTATGGGGGGACCTTCTTTGGCGGCCGAAAAGAAAGCCATCCAACCTGCGGCCAAGGCCGTGGAAAACGTGGTTATCGGGTTCACCGCCTCCCAAACCGGCAAATTCAACGTGGAATCCACCCGCCAGATTCATGGCCTGAGTCTGTGGATGGACCAGGTAAACGCAGCGGGTGGTATCAAGCTGCCTGAGGGCACGGTAGTCAAGTTTGCCGCCAAATTCTACGACGATGAAAGCAAAAAAGACCGGGTGCAGGAACTCTACACCAGGCTGATCAATGAAGACAAGGCCGACTTTCTCATCAGCCCTTACAGCAGCGGTCTCACCGATGCCGCGGCGGTCATCGCCCAGCAGTACAAGCGCATCATGATCACCTGCGGCGCGGCATCGGACTCCACCTATAACAAGGGCTACACCCTGGTGTACCAGACTTACACGCCGGCCAGCCGCTATCTCACCGGAGCTATTGACCTCCTGGCCCAAATGGACCCCAAGGCCAACCAAGTAGCCATCGTCTATGAGGCGGCCAAGTTTTCCACCGACGTGGTCAATTACCTGAAGGATTATGCCCAAAAAAAGGGCTTCCAGGTGGTTCTGTTCGAGGGCTATGACCCTGGTGCCACTGATTTTGCCCCCTTCATCGACAAAATCCCCAAGGGGACGGATGCCATCATGGGTGGCGGGCACTTCGCTGACACCAGCACCTTTGCCAAGCAGCTCTATGAGAAGGGCGTGAAGACCAAGATGGTGGCCCTGCTGGTGGCGCCACCGGAAGACCAGTTTGCCGAACTGGGGGACGCGGCCTATGCCGTCATCGGCCCCAGCCAGTGGGAGTCCTCCGCCAACTACAACCCGAAAGCCGCCAAGAAACTCGGTCTGGAATACTACGGCATCAGCGTGGCGGACTTCACCAAGAACTACAAGGAAAAGTACAAAGAAAACCCCACCTACCACAGCGCCGGCGGCTATGTGGCCGGGCTCCTGCTGCAGAAGGCCATTGAGATGGCCGGCTCCACCGACTCTGCCAAAGTCAAGGCCGCCCTGGACAAGATGAACCTGATGACCTTCTACGGCGTCATCAAGTTTGACACCGCCAAGGCCCACGGCCTGCAGGTCGGTCACGACATGGTCTACATCCAGTGGCAGCGGGATGCCAAGAAGAAGCTGGTCAAGCGGGTGGTGTGGCCTGAGGCCGCCGCCACTGGCAAGCCGGTGTTTTACCGCACCAAGTAATCGGTGATCAACCGCCCGGCGTTCCCTGACAGGGGAACGCCGGACGCGTCTTGAGGGGAAATCTGTGTTCTCCCATCTGCTTTCCTCTCTTTCCGACGGGCTAGTCCTGGGGTTTGTTTACGGCTTGGCCGCCATGGGACTCTCCCTTATCTGGGGCGTGATGGCGGTCATCAATCTGGCCCACGGGCCGGTCATCGCTCTGGGCATGTTCACCACCTATCTCCTGTTTTACCAGGCCGGCCTGAATCCCTATCTGGCCATCGTGGTGGTGGCAGCCCTGGGCTTGCTGTTCGGGTTGGTGATGTACGGCGCCGCGGTGCATCGGGTAATTGACGCCCCCCATCTTTCTTCGCTCTTGTCTACCTTTGCGGTGAACATGATAATCATCGGCATCGGCACCGCGGTGTTCACCACCTCGCCCCGCAACATTGACTTTGCCATCGGCACCCTGAACCTCGGTCCCATCACCATTCCTCTGACCCGGCTGGTGGCGGCCTTGGGGGCGGTGCTGATGACCGTGTTTTTGTATTCGTTCCTTTATCTGACCCGTCCCGGCAAGGCCATCCGCGCCGTGGCCAACAACCGGGAGGCCGCGGAGCTCATGGGCATTCCCTCCAGCGCCATTCTGGCCTTGAGCTTCGGCTTGGGCACCATGCTGGCGGCCACCGCCGGCGCTTTTATCTCCACTTTTTTTCCCTTCACCATCCTGAGCGGCTTCCCATATGAGTTGAAATCCTTTGTCATCTGCGTTCTGGGCGGGCTCGGCCACCCCCTGGGGGCTTTGGTGGGCGGGCTTATCCTCGGCGGCCTGGAAGGACTGGTGCCTATCTTTATGCCGGTAAGCTGGGTGCCGGTGGTGGAATTCAGCCTGTTTGTGCTGGTGCTTCTGGTTCGACCCACCGGGCTGTTCGGAGCGAAGTAGATGCGAAACCTGCTGCGCCTCGGCTACCTGCTGCCTGTGGTGCTTATCCTGATCTGGGGCCTGGTGGTGATTATCCATGGGGAAGACACCCTGCGGGAAAAAACCTTCACCCTGCTCATGTTTGTGGGCATGGCCTCCAGCCTCAATATCCTGCTGGGTTATACCGGCTATGTCAGTTTCGGCCATATCGTCTTTTTCGGGCTGGGGGGCTATTTCGGCTTTTATCTTCTGGCCCAGCATGACTGGAGCCTGATTCCGGCCTCTCTGGCTGGAGGAGCGATGTCCGCGGTCATCGCCGGGCTGTTGGGCGTGGCGGTCCTGCGCCTTCGGGGGGCCTACTTCGCCTTGGCCACCATCGGCATCAACGAGGCCGCCCGGGCCTTTGTCACCAACTTCGGACCTTTTGGCGGGGCCACCGGCCTTTACGTCAATTTTTCAGTCTATGAAGCCTACGGCGGTGCCAGCCAGGCCCTGTGGAGTACTTTCACCTGCCTGTGGATCACCGCCCTGGCCACCATCATCGCCAGCGCCCTGGTAAAAGGCTCCCGCTTCGGCCTGGGACTCATGGCCATCCGGGAAGACGAAGACGCAGCCATGGTCATGGGGGTGAAAGCTCCCCAAGCCAAGACCCTGGCCTTCATGATCTCCGCCTTCTTCCCCGGGTTGATCGGCACCCTGTACTTCTTCAAGAACGGCAATGTGGAGCCGGGGGACGCCTTCCACCTGCACATGTCCATTGAACTGCTGGTGATGGTTATGCTGGGGGGCCAGGGCACGGTGTTCGGCCCCATGCTGGGGGCCGTCACCTATGAGGGGCTGCGGGGCTACCTGCTCACCAGTCCGCTGTTCAAGAGCCTGCATCTGGCTGTATCCGGCCTCTTCCTGCTCATCATCGTGCTTTTTGTGCCGGCCGGCGTGGTGGGCTGGATTCGCCACCGCCTGCCCATAACCCGCAGGTTATTGGAATGACGCTGCTTCAGGTCCAGGGAATCACCAAGCGCTTCGGGGGCCTGCAGGCCCTGAGCGAGGTCAGCTTTACGCTGGCCGAGGGGGAAATTCTCGGCCTCATCGGGCCCAACGGCGCCGGCAAAACCACCCTGTTCAACGTGCTCAACGGCGTCTTTCCCCCGGACAAAGGCAGGGTGATTTTCCGGGGGGAGGACATCACCGGGCTGCCCCCCTACGAGGTAGCCCGCAAGGGCATTGCCCGGGCCTATCAGGTGGTGCGCCCGCTGAACGACCTGACAGTGCGGGAAAACGTCATGGTGGGGGGCTGCTTTGGCCGGGGGTGCCTGTCCCTGGGCCGGGCGGCCCAGGAAGCCGAGGGAGTGCTGGCCCTGGTGGGGCTATTGGACCGGGCCGACCAGTTGGCCGGCAGCCTGAACGTGGCCCAGAAAAAGCGCCTGGAACTGGCCCGGGCCCTGGGTTCCCACCCCTACCTGCTGTTGCTGGACGAAGTGCTGGCGGGGCTCAATCCCTCGGAAATCACCGCCATGCTGGACACCATCCAGCAAATCCGGGCCAGCGGCATCACCATCCTCATGATTGAGCACGTCATGCAGGCAGTGATGACTGTGTCCGACCGGGTCATCGTGCTGGACTACGGCGAAGTCATCGCCGAGGGCCTGCCCCAGGAAGTGGTGAACAATCCCCAGGTCATTGAGGCCTACCTCGGCGATCCCAAAATGGCGGAGCGCCTGTTGCAGGGCTGACAAAGAAGCTTTTCGGGTTTGGGATGCCGGGTGTCAGCCCAAAACCCAAAACCAAAAACTTTAAATAACTTTATGGCCTTTTTGGAAATCCGCGATCTGACCTCCGGTTACGGAGAAGTGCAGATCCTCTGGGGCGTCACCCTGAGCCTGGAGAAAGGCAAGCTCACCACCCTGGTGGGCTCCAACGGCGTGGGCAAGACCACTTTGCTACGTACAGTTATGGGCCTGTTGAGACCCTGGCAGGGATCTGTTTCCTTTGCCGGTCGGGACATCACCCGCCTGGCCCCCCATGCCCGGGCCAAACTCGGGCTGGTGCTGGTGCCCGAAGGCCGCCAGCTCTTCACCGACATGACGGTTTATGAAAATCTGGAAATGGGGGCTTTCACCCACCGGGCCCGGGCCTCCATGAAGGAAAATCTGGACAAGGTGTTCACCATGTTTCCCCGCCTGGCGGAGCGCCGCCAGCAGTTGGCGGGAAGCTTAAGTGGCGGCGAACAGCAGATGCTGGCCGTGGCCCGGGGGCTGATGGCCCAGCCGGAGATTCTGCTCATTGACGAGCTGTCCCTGGGGCTCTCTCCCATCCTGGCCTTGAGCCTGTTTGAATCCCTGGGCACCCTGAAAGAAGAGGGGCTGACTATGCTCCTGGTGGAGCAGAACGTGGCCATGGCCCTGGCGGTGAGTGACTACGCCTATGTCCTGGCTGAAGGGCGGGTGCATCTGGAGGGCCCGGCCCGGGAACTGTTGAGAAACGGCAAAATCCGCCGCACCTACCTGGGCATCTGAGGGCTCAAGGGCAAAGCCCGGCAGAAGGTGAAATGGTAGTGGGGGAGGGGGCAGGGGTCACTGACCCCTGCCCCCTCCTCCGAAACCCCCTCCCCCAACCCCGTAAGGGGCGTGGGGAGGGGAGTTTGAGTGGAGGGCGGGGGGCCCGCCGGCCCCCCGGCCCTCCCCTCAAAAACTAATGAGGTGCACACCATGGAACGCCTGGCTTTTTTGTTTCCCGGACAAGGCTCCCAATTTGTGGGCATGGGGCAGGATTTCTATCAGGCGGAGCCCAAGGCCCGGGAACTGTTTGAGCTGGCCGAGGAGGTCACCGGCCTGCCGCTTAGGCGCCTGTGCTTTGAAGGCCCTATGGCGGAGCTCACCGAAACGGTGAATCTCCAGCCTGGGGGAATACAGCGCCCTTTATGCCGCCGGGGTGCTGTCGGCCCGGGACACCCTGGCCGCGGTGCGGGAGCGGGGCCGCCTCATGCAGCGGGAGGCGGAAAAGCATCCGGGCGCCATGGCCGCGGTCATCGGGCTCAAGCCGGATAAGCTGGCTGGCCTGCTGGGTTTCCTCACCGACGCCGGGCCCTTCGCCCTGGCCAACTTCAACACCCCGGAACAGACCGTGGTATCAGGCACCCCGGAGCTGGTGGCCAAGGCCGCCGAGCTGGTCAAGGCCGCCGGCGGGCGGGCGGTGCCCCTCAAGGTTTCCGGCGCCTGGCACTCGCCGCTCATGGCCGGGGCCACCCGGGATTTCTCCGATTTTCTGGCCGGCTGCACCTTCAACCCCCCCCGCATTCCTATCTATCTCAACGCCACCGCCCAGCCGGAGGATGACCCGGAGCGCATCCGGGAGGCCATGTCCCGCCA
>JAFDHU010000058.1 GCA_019308625.1 Deltaproteobacteria bacterium | reverse complement strand
TGATAGACGAGCTGGACAAGATGAGCGCTCCAGACACGGCGGCCCTGCTGTCCATGATGGAAGGGGGCAGGCTGGTGCGGGCCAAGAAGGGTCGGGAGCTGGAGCTTCGCAACCCGGTGAGGGTGGTGGCTGCCAGCAACAGGCTGACCAGCCTGTCCCCGGAGCTGCGGTCGCGGTTTGCGGTATGCAGGCTGCGACCCTACAGCCGCAGCGACTTCCAGGCGGTGGTGAAGGAAGTGCTGGTGCGGCGTGAGGATGTAGACCCTGAGATGGCTGCGGAGATAGCGCAGCGGTTGGATGGCCGGACGCAAGACGTGAGGGACGCAGTGCGGGTGGCCAGGCTGGCCCCCGAGCTTGGGGTGGCTGAGGCAGTGAGGCTTCTGGTCCAATCAGCGGTATAGCTCAGCCCAACCATGAGGGTGAGGGTAACCCTGAGTCGGTCTCGAAGGCTCGCCTACCTCGAGCCCTACCCTCGAGCCTACCCTCGAGCCCTAGGCTCAGCCTGAGGCTCGAGCGCTGAGCGCTCAGTATGCTGGGAGCTTTGGGCGGCTCGGGGCTCTCAGGCACGGATGTTGGGTCCAGCGCTCGCTTCCAGCCCCCGAGTGCTCGCTTCCAGCTTCTGGGCGACTCGATGGCTGGGAGACACTCACCCTGAGCCAAGGACCAAGGATCATCGCCTGGGTCTGCGGGGGCTGGGGGGTTGGGGTTACCGTCGCCCCGAGGCTAGGGCTCAGGGTGACCCTCAGCTACCTGGTGGCTTTGGGCGCTGGCCATTTTCAGGCACAGCACCTTGGGCCGGGGGTCTCCCTCGTAGTTCCGGAAGGGCTCGCGGGGGTTAGCGGTTGACCACCACTGAGGCGGACCGTTCAACTTTAACAACATGGGGAGGGGCATTCTTCACGGTTCGAGACGGTTCGAGTCGCCGGACGTAGGCCATCGGAGACGATAGGTAAAACGCCGAGCGGCTCTGAGGCTCCAGGCGGGGTGCCGGGCAGCAGGGGTATCGTGTAGTAGACCGTCACCTCCTCGCGGTCCACCTCGATGCGGTCAATAAAGGACCGCAAGAACCGCTTGCGCTCCATGAGGCGGGAGCTCTCCAGAAACACCCGAAGCTCCTTGACGTCGGCCTTGACCTGCTCGGGCTCCAGGAGCTGCGCATTCGCCCGACTGAGGGCCTCCTCCGCGTCGGCCCTGGCCTGGAGCAGCTCCTCCCGCTTCCCGAACAGAGCGGTGATCCGGGGCGCCAGCTCGCCGCTCTTGAACTCCCCGGTCTCCAGGGCCTCGTACAGCTTCGCCAGGCGGTTCTCCACCTCGGCCAGCTGCTCCTGGGCCAGGTCCAGCCGCTCCCGCTCTGCGGAGCACAGCTCGGCCAGGTTCTTGTTGGCCACCTGGGCCAACCCCCCAGGCTCTCCTCGGTGAGGATGTGGTGCTTGATCCGGTCGATGACGAACTCCTCGACCCTCTCCTTGGGGAGCAGGCGCGTCGGGCACACCTCCTGGCCCCGGCACCGGGTGTTGCCGCACATGTAGTAGAAGAACTTCCCCGACTTCACCGCGTGGCCGATCATGGCGGTGCCGCACCGGGCGCAGCGGACCAGGCCGCTGAGGATGTACTCGCTGTGGGTCACCCTGGGGGTCCGGGCGTGGAGGGCCGCCTGGACCTGCTCGAAGGTCTCCCGGTCCACGATGGGCGGCCAGGCCCCCTCGACCCTGACCGGAGGGAGACCGTCGTTGTTGCCTCCGCGCCGCCGCTTGGCGCGGTCCCAGATGAGGACCCCGGTGCAGGCCTCGTTGGTGAGGATCTTGTGGACGGTGGTCTTGATCCAGGGTCGGCCGGTGCGGGTGGTGAGGCCGTCCCGGTTCAGCCCCCGGGTGATCTCCAGCATGCCCTTGCCCGCCAGGCACTCCCGGAACATCCGCTCCACCACCGGGGCAGTGGCCGGGTCGGGCTCCAGCCTGGTGCGCTGGACGTCCCCGTCCTGCACCTTCACCCGTCGGTAGCCGTAGGGCACCGGGCTGCCGGGGTAGAAGCCTCGGGAGGCGCTCTCGCGCATGCCCCGCACCACGTCCTGGGAGAGGTTGGCCGAGTAGAACTCGTCGATGACCTCGATGATCCCCTCCAGGAGCCGGCCCGAGGGGGTGTCCTCCACGAACTCCGAGCCGGGCCGCTGGCGCTCGCCCCTCTCGCCCTCCTGGCGGCTCAGCCGCTCCTCCAGGAGAGGCGGGACATCCCGCTTGATGTACCTGGCCCAGTAGCGCACGATGAGGTGCCGCTGGAGGGGGCTGACGTAGGCCCGGGCGTCCTCCAGGACGCCCACCAGGTGCTCCATGTCCTCGGGGTCGCCGGCGAAGAAGGTCTCGCTGATGGTGTCCAGGGCCTTCCGCACGTCGCAGTCCTGGAGGAGGGCCCGGAACTTCTCCTGGTCGCCCGACAGGGGCTGGCGCAGGGGATGCCGCTGGGCCTGGGGCCCGGGCGCGTCCCTGGCCGTCCTGGACGCCTGGGTTTCCCGTGGCTGGGGGGGCGGGGGCGTCCGCCACGCCGGGGGGCAGGAGGTCGTCGGCCTCGTCGTCCTCTTGCGGCGGGGCCACCAGTCCCTGGTAGAGGCCGTCCTGGCTCCGGGCCACCTTGCCCCCTGGCGCAGCTCGTAGAGCTTGGACTGGAGGGTCTTCTTCTTGTGCCCCGTGGCCTCGTAGAGCTGCTGGAGGGTCATGGGGCCCTGGGCGTTCAGGGCCGCCAGGATGTCGTTGCTGACGCTCATCGCGCCTCCTCCTCCGCCCTGGCCATCTCCTCGGCGATCTGGGCCATGACCCGGAAGGCGACGTTGAGGCAGAACTGGGCCAGGGCGCTGAACTGGTTCCGGGGGATGAAGGGCTGGCCCGTCTGGGGGTTGACCGTGCTGGCCAGCCACTCCTGGAATTTGGTGATCCTGGCCAGCTCGGCGTCGCTGAACTTCACCGCCTTGAGGCGGTGCAGGTCCGAGCGCTTCAGGGGCACCAGCACCAGGTCGTCGTTCCCCTGGGGGATGTAGCCCTCCACCTGCCCGAAGGTCTTCTGTGCCTGGGCCACGCTCATCCCTCCTTCCCCGCGCCGTCCTGGGGAGCCAGGGAGGGCGCCGCCACCTGCACGCCGAAGGCCTGGAGGACCACCTCGCGGTCGCGGGGCATGTCCAGCTCCACCAGGAAGATGCGCTGCCACCGCCCCAGGGCCATCTTCCCCGCTGCAGCGGGGATGACCTGGCTGGAGCCCAGGACCCAGTGCTGGCAGTAGGTGTGGCCGTTGGGGCACTCCTCGGCCGTCATGTTCTCGGTGCGGATGGAGAAGTCGTTGTGGTGGTAGTAGGCGTTCCTGGGGGCGAGGCGCTCCAGGAAGAGGCCGATGTCCTTGAGGAGCATGGTCTCCTTCTCGTTGACGACGACGGCCGCCGTGGTGTGCCGGGAGAAGACGGCCACCAGGCCGAAGGTGACTCCCGCCTCCTCCACGAAGCCCTCCACCTGGTCGGTGATGTCCACGAAGCCAGGAGCCTCCGGCGTGCGCAAGGAGAGGCTCCCCGCGTGGGCCACCACCAGGGCCTGGAGCCCCGCGACGATCCTCTGGCCGCTGACCACGGTGACCACGGCTACCTCCTGGCCTTGGGGGGAGCTGCCCAGCCGGCGGAAGACCTTGCGGAACCGCTCCGAGTCCACGATCCACCGCTCCCCGTCGTAGACGATGTTCCGGGCGGCGTACTTGCGCTCGAACACCAGCTCAGCGTCCCGGCCCGAGACGGCGGCGTCGATGAGGTCCAGGAAGGTGTCCACCCCCATGGTGATGGTGGCCACGAAGGGCCCCCGGGAGTCGGTGGGCCGCATCCTGCCGTCCCTTATCTCGTAGACGTAGGTCTGGTCGCCCCGGGCGTCCTTGAGGACCATCCGGCCCACCCAGCCGTCGGACTCCTTCCAGTCCTCGTCGTCGGCCACCCGCTCCACCTCGGCCATGAACCGGTCCACCAGGGCCGCGATCCTGGGGCTCTGGCGCCCCTGCTTCGACTGCCTCACCACAGGGTTTAGCTTAGGAGCTTGCCCATCAGCCATCGCCGGATACCTCCTCTGTCTTGGGGGAGCAGGGCCGGGCGCTGCCGCAGGAGGCGGTCCACCATCTGGGCCAGGGCCTCTCCCCGCTCCCGCTCCCCGCCGAAGGGGACGTGCCCCAGGTAGGGCACCCCGAAGCCCCCGGCCAGCTGCTCGATGTCCAGGGTCTCCCGGTCGAAGGGGTTGGACTGGCGGCCGCAGTGGGGGCAGGCGTAGCCCGCCATGTTGGCCAGGACGCCGCAGACCGGGGTCTGGGTCTCCCGGAGCATGTTCAGGGTCTTGGTGATCCCCAGCAGGGAGAGGTCGTTGGGCTGGGTAACGATGACGCACCCGTAGATGCCGGGGAGGTGCTCAAGGAGGCTCTGCACCTCGTCCCCGCTGGTGGGCGGCGTGTCCACCACCAGCCACTCCAGGCCCTCGTCCCAGGCGATGGTGCTGGTGGTGATCTGCCGGACGGCGCTGGCCTTCATGGCCCCGTGCCACAGGTTGGGGGTGTCCTCCCGGAACAGCAGGCCGATGGAGAAGAGTTGGAAGCCGTCGTAGGCCAGGGGCCGGAGCTTGCCGCCCAGCAGGGGCTCGTAGCCCGGATCGCGGGCCAGGTGGAGGGCGCGGGGCAGGGCGCTGCCGTGGATGTCCACATCCAGCAGTCCCACCTTGTAGCCCAGCCCCTGGAGGGTCCGGGCCAGGCCGATGGCCGTGGTGGTCTTGCCGACGCCCCCCTTCATGGAGAGGGTGAGCAGGGCCTGGGGCTGAGCCATGACGCCTCCTGTGGAGCCCGAGGCCGGGGGCGCCTGGCCGGGATGAGCCGGTGCCTCCCACGACCCGGTTGCGTCAAGCGCATGGGGCCTTGAGCCAGGCCCACCGGTCCCCCGACCTCGGACACAAAACAAGCGGCCCGCAGGGGACCGCCATCGGTTCTCCCGCAGGCCGCTTTCTTCCCAAATTGTAGAAGGGCCAGGGTTAGACTGTCAATGGATGGGTCAAACCCGCGCCTCCCTCAGCCTAGACGTTCCTGGTCAGGACGAACCCGATCAGACCCTGGAACGCAGACTCCCAGGCCCCGGACAGGCACAGGCCCTTGAGAAGGGCGAGGGCCTCTTCCGCGGCGTGCCCTGCCTCCGCCTCGGCCCGTTCCCGGATCGCCGGGGTGTCAACCAGCCGGCGCAGCTCGGCGATGTCGCCGGGCAACGTCGGGCTTGCCTCCACCGCCAGCGCCACCGGCAGGGTGCGCCTGCCCTCCTCCAGGTCGTCGGGGGCCTTGCCCAGGATGGCCTCGTCGCCCCAGGCGCCCAGGATGTCATCCCGGTACTGGAAGGCGACCCCCAGCGCCTCACCGAAGAGGAGCGCAGGGCTCTCCAGGTCATCCCGCCCCGCCGTCAGAGCGGCCACCCGGCAGGACGCCCCCAGCAGCGCCCCGGTCTTCAACCGCGCCATCTCCCTGTATCCGGGGAGGGAGAGCCATCCGCTCCGGTAGGCCAGGTCCAGGTACTGGCCGTGGCACGGGTCCATGGCCGTCCGCTCCAGGACCCGGTGGAGGCGCAGGACCAGCTCCGGCGATGCGCCTCTGTCCAGCATCCCGTGCAGGGCCAGCCGGGCGTGGCTCGACAGGACGAGGCCGGCGTTCAGGGCGTGCTCCACTCCCCACACTCCCCACACCGTCGGTCGGTCGTTTCGTTCAGTGCTGTGGTCCTGAACGTCATCAAGGACGAGGGACGTCCGGTGAAGGAGCTCCAGAGAGAGCGCGGCGGGGAGGCAGGTGGGGACGTCGCCTCCCAGGGCGTCGCAGAGGGCGAGGCACAGGGCGGGCCGCAGCATCTTGCCGGCGGGGCCTTCAAGGGGCTCGCCGTCCGACGAGGAGAGCCCCAGGTGGTAGCGGCACATGGTGAGCAGGGGGGAGGGGGGACCCTCCAGGAGGGAGCGCATCTCTTGCGCCAGGGCGTCGCGGTAGCGGGTAAGGAGCTCCAAGACACACCTCCTCGGTGTGCCTCGGTGCCCCCGCAGGCGACCATTTGGTTGTAGGCGCGGCGGGCCAGGGAATATAATACCGAGAAGAGCGGCCCACGGGGGAACCGGAGCCTGGTTTCCCGTGGGCCGCTTTCTTTTGTGGAGGGCGCCGTGATCAACCCGTGGCTCCAGGAGCGGCTCTTCGAGTTTCCCCTCAGGCCCCTGGTGGTGGAGGTGGAGCCGGAGGCGCTGGAGAGCGTCGTCGTCTCCCTCCTGGGCCGGGGCCTTGGCGTGCGCAAGGTGGTCCGTCGCTTCTCCATGCTGGGCCTGCTGCCGGTGCCGGCCCGGCTCATCCCCCTCGTTGACGCCCTGCCCGGCGTCCGGGCGGTGCACGCCGACCTGGAGATCAACGCCCTCCAGCTCCCGGCGGTCGCCGACAGGACCCTCTGGTACCCCACCTCGGAGAGCCGGCAGGCGCTGGAGGCGGAGCTGGCGTTCCGGGAAGGGTGGACGGGGGAGGCAACGGTGCTGGGGGTGGTGGACACGGGGATCGACCCCACCAGCAGCTGGTAGGCTCCTGGTGAGAGAGCGTCATCCACTTCCCCTTCCGTGAGGTCCTGGACGAGAACGGCCACGGCAGCCACGTGGCCTCCACGGCGGCGGGTAAGCTGGCCTTCACCGACCTGGGGGTGTTCGTGGAGGGCGTCTCCCGCGCCCCCATCTACTCGATGAAGGCCCTGGGAAGGGGCGTGGGTACCGGGTTCACCAGCGAGGTGGTCAACGCCATGGCCGTCCTCCTGGACCAGGGGGCGCAGGTGGTCAACCTCTCCCTGGGGAGCAAGGAGTGCCAGGGCGGGTGCCAGGTCTGCCCGGAGTGCCGGGTGGTGCGGCGCCTCACCGAGCGCGGAGTCCTGGTGGTGGTGGCAGCGGGGAACTCAGGGCCCAACCCCGACACCATCAGCTGCCCCGGCTGTGTGGAGGAGGCCATCACCGTGGCGGCGGTGGACCGCGACGGCCGGGTGGCCCGCTTCTCCAGCCGGGGAGGGAGCCGCTTCCCCCACGAGCCCGACGTGGCGGCGCCTGGTTTCAACATCTACAGCGGCACGGCCAGGGGAAGCCTGACGGACGCGGGGGAGCCGGAGGCGGGCTTCGGCTACGCCGCCATCTCCGGCACCTCCATGGCCACGCCCCACGTGGCGGGGCTGGCGGCCCTCCTCAAGCACCGCGATCCAGGGGTCACGGCGACGGGGTTCAAGCGGGCCGTAAGGTTCCGAGGTGGCCCCTTCAACCACGACACGGGCTGGGGTGTCCCCCGGTGGTCGTGGTTTTTGTAGGCCACGGCCCTGTCTATCGGTGAGCTCGTTCAGATACATGTGAGACAGTAGACAGGTAGAATAGGGGCCATTCTCCGGATGAGAAAGATCAATGGAGGTGGCTCCATATGCGGGTATTCGGTCTGCCCGGTGT
>JAFDHU010000057.1:6610-14149 GCA_019308625.1 Deltaproteobacteria bacterium | reverse complement strand
AGGGCGTCCGCCGCATGGGCGATGATGATGTTGCGGGCATGCCCCATATTGGTAGGGACGCTGTAGGTGAGATAGGGGTTGGCCCCCCGGCGGTCGGCATCCGGCAGGATGCCCAGAGAAACCCCTCCGGCCTCCTGGGCGCCCCGGGCCGCTGCGGCCATCACCCCTCCCAGTCCCCCGCAGAGCAGCACCGCGCCCTGGCGGGCGATCTCCCGGCCCACCTCCCGGGCCAGGGCCAGAAGGTCAGGATCCGCCTCACCACCACCGATGACCGCAATGTAGCAAGGGTTTCCAGTCCGGGGCATGTGCTCCTCCCAAAATCTGCTAAAATAAGACCCAGATAAGATCCGGGATGCAAGTCGGAGATAAGTCTGTCCCCCTCCGGCGCGACCATCTCACCGTATATTGGCGGCCGCGGTTAACAATCTCCTGTCCGCAGTTTCTATAATAGAAGGAGAGGCGGGGATTTTGCAATATTTGTGGCAGAAAGCCTCAAGGCAGCAGGCAAGGGACCCGGCCGCTAGGCCCGGAGAAAACCGCCGGCCGGAGTTCCCCTTTTTCAGGCGGAGCCGTATCTGGGGCCTAGGTTTGGCCCTGACCCTGCTGGGGTGGCTGGCCGGCTGCGCCACTGTACCCTACACCGGCCGCCAGCAGCTCCTGATGGTTTCCCAGGATAGGGAAATAGCCTTGGGGTATCAGGCCTTTGAACAGGTAAAGCGGCGCTACCGGCCGGCCGCCAACCCTGAACTGCAGGCCATGGCCCAGAGGGTGGGGGCCCGGCTGGCCCGGGCGGCCAACCGTCCGGATTACCGCTGGGAATTCGTGGTCCTGGAGAGCCCCCAGGCCAACGCCTTCTGCCTGCCTGGGGGCAAAGTGGGAATTTACACCGGCTTGTTCAAGTACATCCGCAACGACGCGGACTTGGCCACGGTGCTGGCCCACGAGGTCGCCCATGTGCTGGCCCGGCACGCCGGCGAGCGCCTGAGTCAGGCCCAACTGGCCCAACTGGGAGGCTTGGGGCTGGGTCTGGCCATGATGGGAGCCGGACCGGCCGCCGCCCAAACCGCCATGCTGGGCTATAACCTGGGCACCCAATACGGGGTGCTCATGCCTTACAACCGCCGGCAGGAATCCGAAGCAGACCGCATCGGCCTCATCCTTATGGCCAAGGCGGGCTACGATCCCGCCGCCGGGGTGGACTTTTGGCGTCGCTTTGCCCAAGTTAAGAAGAGCAAATTGCCGGTGCCGGCCTTCCTCTCCTCCCACCCTTCCGACCGCGACCGCATCCGGGCCATGCAGGCCTTTTTGCCCGAAGCGCGGCGCTATTATCACCCTCAGCTGGCTCAGGAGGAGCCTCAGGGGACCCCGCCGTCTCCCCGGCTCTGGCAGGGACACCGGAACAGGCGCGTTAAGCCCTGAGCCCCCGGTGGCCGGGTATGGGCCTCAGGCCTCCCGCAGCCGCCGGGCCTCGCCCACCCTCACTGTCACCCGGTTGGCGTCAAAGTATTCCAGAAGGGGGATGGTAAACTTCCGGCTGGTATCAGTGAGTTTCTTGAACTCAATCACCGTGATTTCGCCGTTTTGCTTCAGGTAATCCACCAGTTCGGCCTTGAGCCGGGTCATGGCCTCGGCATGGAAATAAAGCTCTTCTTTGACCTTGATGAGCCGGCCCTCATTCACCAGGACGGGAAGGAGTTCCTGAATGCGGGGGAGGGGGACCTTGAGAGCGACTTCCACCTCCTTGAGGGTGGGCGGCCGGAGCCCGCCCTGCTGATACAGGGCTTCCAGGCCCTGGAGGAGTTTTTCCTGATCCGCGGCCAGCCGCACCTTGTGGCTGGCCAGACGCACCTGGTCCCGTTCCGCCACAATCCTGCCCTGCTGGGCCAGGCGAGCCAGTAGAAAGTTGAAAAGCCGGGCCTCCACTCCCCGGGGAAGCTGGGTGCGCAGTTCTTCTTTGGATAGCCCCGGTTTCAGAGGGTTTTTCTGGTGATAGGAACCGAGATACTGGCTGATGCGTTCCTCCAAATCCCGGGCCACCCCGGTCAGGACATAGCGCTCGTTTTCCCGGTCAAACTTGAGGATTTCCCCCCGGGCTTCCAGGTCAGACAGGACTGTCTGCAGGGTGTCCGCTTCCCAGGGCAGAAGGGTCGCCAGCTCGACCCGGGAACGCCCGGCCAGCCCGGCCTCCTCCAGGTAAAGCCGCGCCTGGCTGGCTGCCTCGCCGGTCATCAGGGTCTCCAGGTCGCGGCGCACCTTTTCCTGGAAGCGCTTGTGCCGCGGCGGCTGGACATGCAGAACCTGGCCGCCTCCCCAGGTAATGGCCGGAGAAAGGTTGCGAATGACATAGCGGTCGCCGGGCTTCAAAGCCACCGGCTCCCGCAGGAGAAACTGCACAAAGCCGGTCTCTCCGGGCACCAGCTCATCGGTGTGCAGCAGCAGGGCCGCGGCCACAGTTTCGCTGGTGCCGGTGTGAAAGCGCACCAGGTGGCGGTGCTTCAGGGGACGGGGGGCGCTGTCCAGCACCTCCAGATAGGCGTCCAGACGGCGGGTGGGGATGAGGGAGCCGGGGGTGGCCACCACCATGCCCCGTTCCAGGTCCTCCTTCTCCACCCCCTGGAGATTGATGGCCGAGCGGCTGCCGGCCAGGACTTCCTCCACCGATTTGCCGTGCACCTGCAGGGTCCGCACCCGGGCCTTGAATTCCGGGGGATAAATGGTAACCGCGTCCCCCACCTTCAGGCTGCCGGAAATGGCGGTGCCGGTGACCACGGTGCCGAAGCCCCTGATGGTGAAAACCCGGTCAATAGGCAGGCGAAAGATGCCCGCCGCGGGCTTGGGGGGAACCTGGGCCGCCAACTCCGCCAGGGTGGCCAGGAACTCTTCCTTGCCTTCTCCGGTCACCGCGGAGAATCTTACTATGGGCGCGCCTTCCAGAAAGGTGCCCTGGATTACCTCTCGGATTTCCTCCTCCACCAGCTCCAGCCAGTCCTCTTCCACTAAGTCCACCTTGGTGAGGACCACCAGCCCCTTTTTCACCTGGAGAAGCTGGCAGATCTCCAGGTGCTCCCGGGTTTGGGGCATCACCCCTTCATCCGCGGCAATCACCAGGGCCACCAGGTCCATGCCGGTGGCCCCGGCCACCATGTGGCGCACAAAGCGCTCGTGCCCGGGGACGTCCACAATCCCCAGGAGCTGGCCGGTGGGCAGGGTAAGGTAGGCAAACCCCAGCTCAATGGTGATACCCCGGAGCTTTTCCTCCTTCAGTCGGTCCGGGTCAATGCCGGTCAGGGCCTTAATCAGCGAGCTTTTGCCGTGATCAATATGACCCGCGGTGCCTAAAATAATGGGAGCCAGTGCCATAGCGGTGCACCCTTTTTTTCCACTGGTTGAAATTTGTGCTAAAAAACTCCGCCTTGCCACCGCTTCGGGAGGGCCGCGACTAGAGCTTCATCTCCCGGATGATGTGATAACGCTCCGGCGCCAAGCCCGGCTCATCCACCGTTTCCAGGTCGCAATGATGCTCCTGGGCCAGACCCTGCAGGGCTTCCCACTCGGAGACCACCAAAGCGTTCACTTGGGGGGCGGCGTGCACTTTGAACCGGCAGCCGGGAAACTCCCGGACGTCTGCGGCCAGCTGCCGCAGGATGTCATGGGCGATGGTCAGGGGGCCGACATGCCAGCCCCGGCCGCCGCAGGAGCTGCAGGGTTCGGCGATTCTCTCTGCCAGGGATTCCCCCAGCCGCTCCCGGGTCATTTCCAGCAAACCCAGGGAAGAGATGGGCAAAGCCGAGGTTTTGGCCCGATCGGCCTTCAGGGCCTCCAGCAGCGCTTGGTATACCACCTCCCGGTGGGCCGGCTTCTTCATGTCAATGAAGTCAATGACAATCAACCCGCCGATATTCCTCAGCCTCAATTGCCGGGCCACCTCCCGGGCGGCCTCCAGATTGGTTTGCAGAATGGTGTCCTCCAGTTGGTGGCGTCCGATAAATTTTCCGGTGTTGACGTCAATGGCCGTTAAAGCCTCAGTTTCCTCAATGAGCAGATAGCCGCCGCTTTTCAGCCAGATCTGGTGGCTTAGGAGCCGGCGCCAGTCAAGGTCCAGGCCGAAATGCAGGAACAGCGGTTCGGGTTCGGTATACAGTTCCACCCGATTTTTTAAAACGGGGATGTGCCCAGAGATATACTCCAGCACCCGTTTATAGGTGGGGGGATCATCCACTATCACCCGGTCCAGGTCGGGGCTGCCCAGTTCCCGGATCAGGCGCCGGGGAAAATCCAGCTCTGTCAGTAGTAAGGCGGGACTGGCTGCTGCTTCATATCGCTGGTGGATGGCCTGCCAGAGGCTCACCAGTTCATCCCGCTCCCGTCTCAACACGGCCTCGCTCTGGCCGAGGCTGGCGGTGCGGGCGATCAGGCCGCCCTCCGGGGGCTTCAGATCTTCCAGCAGTCCCTGGAGCCGCTGGCGTTCGGCGGCGTCGCTGATGCGCCGGGAAACCCCGAGGTGCGATAAAGTAGGGGCATATACCAAATAGTATCCCGGCAGGGTAATACGGGTGGTGAGCCGGGCACCCTTGTGGGCCGAAGGCGCACGGCTGACCTGCACCAGCACCTCCTGGCCCTCGCGCAGCAAATCCCCCACCGGCGCGTGCGTCTCCGAACCCGAGGGAACCTCCGCCGGACCCAGGACCTCATCCTCCTGGAGCCAAAGATTGTAAAAGGGGTCCCAGCCCTCCCAAACTTCCTCCGCGCTGAGATAACCAGGCCGCTCCAGCCCGATATCCACAAAGGCCGCGTCCATTCCCGGAACCACTCGGGTGACTTTGCCTTTGTAAATATTGGCGGTGACCTGGGGACTCTTGCGACGCTCCAGGTAAAGTTCTGCCAGCCGCCCTTGTTCCACCAGGGCGACCCGGGTATCCCAGGGGGAGACGCTGATGAGCAGCAGACTACCCATAAAAGACCGGCGGCAGGCGGCGCCGGAAAGGTGCAAACTCTTTAGGGCGCCGCATGGTCAACTGCTCAGCCGCTTCTTCCTCCTTTGGCCACGCCCAGGCGTGCCTTGGCCGGGGATGGAAAAGATGTTCCCGCCTCGGTTTCGCCAAGGCCCGCCTCATAGTCACAGGACAGCTTCAGGACCTGAAGCGCTACGGTCTGATTCGCGTCCAGGCCAAAAACAGCCTGGATAATCTCCGTCGCCTTGAGATGGTCTTTCCCTGTAACGTTGACGGTCATCCGGACTTCTCGGGGATTCAACACTTCCAAGGCAGCCACCAGATGCCGCATCTCCACCGTTTTGGTTCCCTTCGGCCTCCGGCGTCTGATCCAGGCCTCCTCTTGGGCCAGGAACGTGGCAGCCGGTTCCACAGAAAAGACTGGATCAGGGCTGCGCACCCGATAGTGCACCGCAGCCACCGGAGGCGTCCGGCGTTTCCCGTAAAGGCGCTCGGCCCGTAAAATCTTCAGGCCAGGAGGCAGCACCGAATTTAGTCGCGCCGGAATGGTGCCGGGGCTGACCGGCTCCGACAAAGCCAGGTCCAGGGTTTCCGCCAGGCTTTCCACCCCTACCGGCAGGGCCCCGTGGAACACCACCCGGGGCAGGGGATGGAACCCCGAGGAGTAAAAGAGCGGCAGGCCGGAGCGCCGCAGGCTCCGATAAAAGGCGGAGACCAGCTCCAGGTGGCTAAGCCACCTGGCATCGTCCAGCTTGGCGAAGATAAGGCGATACCATCGGGGCTGGGCGGGGGCTGGGGCTGTCGGCGCTGGCGAAGGGGCCAGAGCCTTCTCGCCCGGCGTCTCGGCCAGCCTCAGGTCCACGGTGCGACCGTCGCAGACCCCGCAATTCTGGCAGCCCGCCAGCCGGCAGTCCGGAGTCTGCCGGCCCTCATAGGCCCGGTGCCGCTCCTCCAGCAGAAAGGCGCGGCTTACTCCCGTTTCCAGGTGATTCCAGGGCAGGACTTCGTCTTCCTCCCGACCGCGCAGGTAGAATTCCGGGTCAACTCCCGCGTCCCGAAAGGCTTGCCGCCAAGGCTCCAGGCGCAGGTGCTCGCTCCAGGCGTCCAGACGGCAGCCGCGGCGATAGGCGGCCACCAGCACCGGGGTCAGGCGGCGGTCCCCTCGGGAGAAGATGCCCTCCAGCCAGCTCTGGGCCACCGAGTTCCACTTTACCTGAACCCCCAGCCTGACCAGCCGGTCTTTCACCTCATGCAACTGTCGGCGGCTGTCCTCCAAGCCGGTCTGCGCCTCCCACTGGAAAGGGGTGTGCGGCTTGGGGATAAAGGTGGACAGGCTGACATGCAGGCGGCGTCCCCGGCCACCAGCACGAAGGATTTCCGCCACCAGCGCAGGGATGGCCTCCCGGTCTCCGGGGGTCTCGGTGGGCAGGCCGAGCATGAAATAAAGCTTGAGAAGCTGCCAGCCGGCCGCAAAGGCTTGGCGAGCCGCCTTAAGGATCTCCGCCTCCGTCAGATTCTTGTTGATGACCTCCCTGAGCCGGTCAGTGCCGGCCTCCGGGGCGATAGTCAGGCCGGTGCGCCGGACGCGCTGAATCTCGGCCATCATCTCCGGGCTCAGGGTGTCGGCCCGCAGGGAGGGGAGAGAAACAGCCACCTGCTGGGGGGACAAAAGGTCCATCAGGCGGTGGAGCAGCCAGGGAAGGGCCTGGTAATCACCCGGACTCAGGCTGAGCAGGGACACCTCTTCGTAGCCGGTGGCGGCCAAGGCCTGCTGCACCCAAGCAGCCACTTCCTCCGGACGCCGCTCCCGCACCGGCCGGTAGAGAATGCCGGCCTGACAGTAACGGCAACCCCGGGTGCAGCCCCGGGAAATTTCCACATTGAGGCGGTCGTGAATTATCTGGCAATAAGGTACGAGGGGACGGGGGCTGAGGCGGGCCCGGTGGAGGTCTTCCAGAAGGCGCTTGCGGACGGTCTGCCGGCGCCCCCGGGGAATGATTTCCCGCAGCCGCCCCTGCTGGTCAAAGTCCATGCTGAAGAAGGCGGGCACATACATCCCTCCCAGGCCCTCCAGAGCCTGCCAGAGTTCCCGGCGGGTGCCCCGGCTGGCCTTCCAGTCCCGGACTACAGCGGCCAGCTCTACAATGGCCTCTTCGCCGTCCCCCAAAAGAATGGCGTCAAAAAAGGGGGCCACCGGTTCCGGATTAAACGCCGCCGGGCCGCCGCCGATGACCACCGGGTCTTCGGGTCCTCTGGCCTCGGCTAAAAGGGGGATCCCCCCCAGATCCAGCATGGTGAGCAGGTTGGTGTAGCCCAATTCGTACTGCAGGCTGACCCCCACCAGGTCAAAGTCTCGCAAGGGGGTGTCCGATTCCAGGCTGGCGAGGGGCTGCCCGGTCCTCCGCAATTCAGCTTCTAAGTCCGGGGCCGGGGCGTAAGCCCGCTCGGCCCAGATGTCTTCCTGCTGATTGAGGAGGTCATACAGAAGGCCCAGACCCAGGTGGGACATGCCCACTTCATACAGGTCGGGAAACACCAGGACCACCCGCAGCGACACTGCGCCCGGGTCCTTGAGAACAGAGTTGAC
>JAFDHU010000057.1:0-6566 GCA_019308625.1 Deltaproteobacteria bacterium | reverse complement strand
GGCGAGTGTGGCCGAAGAGGCCCGCCCTGGTTAGGGCGTCTGCGCCAAGTGTATGGCTTCGGTCAGGTCAATCAGGCCGTCATAAAGGGCCCGGCCGATGATGACGCCGATGACTCCCAGGGGCTGAAGGGGCTTGAGTGCCCGGATGTCCTCCAGAGAGCGCACCCCGCCGGAGGCGATGACCGGTACGGACACCGCCTCGGCCAGAGCTCTGGTGGCCTCCACATTGACCCCGGTCTTCACCCCGTCCCGGGAGATGTCGGTGTAAATCAGGGCGACGGGCTTCCAGGCGGCCACTTCCTGGGCCAATAGGTTTCACAGGCCCGGGCCACCATTTCCGGGTCCTTCAGGGCGGCGGTGCCCAGAATCAACCGGTCAACGCCCAACTCCACGTAGGCGGCGATAGTATCCAGCGTCCGGATGCCGCCCCCCAATTGCATGGGGATGGTCACAGCCCGGCGTAGCCGGCGGATGCTCTCCAGGTTTTGGGGCCTGCTGCTAAAGGCGCCGTCCAGGTCCACCACGTGCAGCCACTGGGCGCCGGCCTCCTGCCACCGGCGGCCCATGGCGGCAGGGTCGTCCCCGAACACGGTTTCCTGGTCCGCCCGTCCCTGCCTAAGCCGCACACACTTGCCGCCGCGAATGTCAATGGCTGGAAAGATTATCATCACATCAGGTTATAATCTTAACCCAAGAACATTGAGAGGGGCAACCTCTTCCCCCGAATTGTTGTAAACCACAAAATGTAATGATACCATTAAATTAAACCAGAAAGCAGTTGGAGCAGATGCGGTATACATCTCTGACGACGACACCTTTTCAGCTCGGGTAGGAGAGGTCAGACATGTCGGAAATGGGGCGTTTTCTGGTTTTTATGGGAGTGATTCTGGTGGTGGTCGGGGTTATCCTCTGGCTGGCCCCGAGGATTCCCTGGCTGGGGAAACTCCCTGGAGACATCGTCTGGCAGCGGGGCCGCTGGACCTTTTACTTCCCCTTGGGGACCTGTATTCTGATCAGCGTGGTTCTCACTTTATTGATATACCTGTTCCGCAGATAATTGCAACTTGCCCGGAACCAAGGAAGGTTTTAAGAGCGCCCTGGGAAGTCAAGGAGAAGGGTTTAATTGCTACATCCGGCCAATGGCCGGTAAAAGGTAAACTTCTTGCATAATTTCCGGGGCAAAGTATACTGGGGGATAAATTCTTCCTTTCAGGTTTTTTTGTTTATGGCCGATGGCAGTGAAAACTTCAGGCGCTTGTGAGGCCCATTCATGCCGGAGTTGCGCAAAGATCCCATTATCGGGCGCTGGGTGATTATTTCCACGGAAAGGGGCAAACGCCCCCATGACTTTGTAATTGAAGAAGAAGTGGTCAAAGGCGGCTTTTGCCCTTTTTGTCCTGGCAATGAGCACACCACGCCGCCGGAAATCTTTGCCATCCGGGAGCCGGGCACGGAACCCAATACCCCAGGCTGGCATCTTCGGGTGGTGAACAATAAATTCCCGGCCCTGGTGCTTGAGGGTGAGCCCGACCGGATGGGTGAAGGCATGTATGACAAGATGAACGGCATCGGCACCCACGAAGTCATCATTGAAAATCCCGATCACCACGTCACCCTGTCCACCATCTCCATTGACGGTTTTGTGAATGTCCTCACCGCCTATCAGAAACGCATCCAAGCCTTGGCCCAGGATCCCCGCTTCCGCTACGTGCTGATCTTCAAGAACCAGGGGCGGGCAGCAGGGGCATCCCTGGAACACAGCCACAGCCAGCTCATCGGCCTGCCCATTGTGCCGGAATTGGTGATGGAGGAACTGAACGGGGCCAAGTTTTACTACAATTGGAAGGAACGCTGTGTGTTTTGCGACATGATTCGCCAGGAGTTGCAACAGGGCGTCCGCGTGGTGCTGGAGAACGAAGCATTTCTGGCTCTGTGCCCCTTTGCCCCCCGCTCCCCGTTTGAAGTCTGGATCCTTCCTAAAACCCACCTGTCTTCCTTTGTGGACCTTGAGCAGAAGTCCTTCCGCCTCCTGGCCGAAATCTTTTCAGAAACCCTGAAACGTCTGGAAAAGTCCTTGGGCAAGGCGCCCTACAACTTCATTCTGCATACCGCCCCTATTCGCGAGCCCGAGGTGCCGTATTACCACTGGCATTTTGAAATCATGCCCAAGCTTACTTTGATGGCCGGATTTGAGTGGGGTTCCGGGTTTTTTATCAACCCCACTCCGCCGGAAGATGCGGCCCAATACCTAAAAGAGGTGCAGCTCTAGACCCGGCCAAGGATCGGTGATGCGCATCCTTATGGCAACCCCGGAGGCCAACCCTTTTGCCCGAAGCGGCGGGTTGGCCGAAGTCATTGCCTCTTTGGCGGGCGCTCTGGCCAGATTAGGGCATGACGTTAAGGTGGTAATGCCCCTCTATCGGTTGGCTGCAGAGATTTATCAGGTGGAGGTGAGCCCCCGCCTTACCTACTATTTTGTCGGCCAGGACGCCCTGTTTGACCGGGAAGGGCTTTATGGCACCGAGTACGGCGATTTTGAAGACAATGCCGAGCGGTTTATCTTCTTTAGCCGGGCGGTGGTGGAAATGCTGCTGGCCCTGGAGCTGGAGATGAACGTCTGCCACTGCCAGGAATGGCAGACCGGCTTGGTGCCAGTTTATCTCCGTACCTTATACCGGGACCACCCCCAGTTTCAGCGGCTTGGGCTGGGAGTTGTTCTCCCCCAAGGCCCTGGAATTTTATGGTAAAATTAATTTTATGAAGGGCGGTCTGGTCTATGCTGACCTGCTGAACACGGTGAGCACCAAATACCGGGAGGAGATTCTCACGCCCGCCCACGGCTTCGGCCTGGAAGGAGTCTTGCAGGAGCGCTCCCAGGACCTCTTCGGCATTGTGGAAGGGGTGGATTACCAGCGGTGGGACCCGGCGGTGGACCCCTTTATCCCGGCCTCGTACAGTGGCGAGGAACTGGCCGGCAAAAAGGTCTGCAGGCAGGCCCTGATAGAGTTTTTTGACTTGGACCTGCCGGAAGGCCGGCCCCTGTTGGGCATGACCACCCGTTTGTGTCAGCGCAAGGGCATTGATCTGGTGGAGAATATTCTGGATGATCTCATGCGGCTGAATGTGGGCTTTGTCCTGCAGGGGACCGGGGAGGAACGGCACCAGTATCTCCTTCAGGAAATCAGCCGCAGACATCCCGGCCGCATCGGCCTGTTTATCGGCTATCGCGAAGACTTGGCCCACCAGATTATCGCCGGCACGGATATTTTTCTGATGCCGTCGCAGTACGAACCGTGCGGCCTGGACCAGCTTTATTGCCTGCGTTACGGCACTGTCCCGGTGGTCCGGGCCACCGGTGGGCTGGATGAAACCATTGCAGCCTACGACCCCCAAACCGGGCAAGGTAGCGGCTTCAAGTTCAGTGGCTACACCCCGGCAGAGTTCCTGGGGGCGGTGCAGCAGGCCTTAAGCCTCTACGAGGACCAGGAGGCTTGGCGGAGGCTGATACAAAACAACATGAAGTTGAACTTTTCCTGGGACCTGGTGGCCCCCAAATACGTGGACCTCTACCATAAAGCCCTGGAAAAGCGCCGGCAGCTAATCGTTGGATGAAGACCCATGGCCTCGCAGCGTAACACCTTCTTGACCCAAATGGTGGAGGTCATTACCTCCACCGTAAGCTTCGGGGAGCGGCTCAATAACATGGTTCATCTCTTGGGGCGCCACCTCAAGGTGGACTTGGCGCTGTACTTTGCCCTGGATAAAACCAAAGAAACTCTTCCTTTGCAGATCAGCAGCCAGGGTCCGCTTCCCGCCCACCTGCGCCTTGAGTTTCACCGGGGCCAGGGGCTGGTGGGGGAGGTGGCCCAGATACGGAGGCCCAAGGTGGTCTACCGGCGTCAGGAAGGGGTGTTGGATTTAAACCGACCCTTGGAGAAGCTCCATCCTGCCTTCGCCACCCTGGCCGCCTTCCCGGTAGCTGACGACAATTTTCTTTACGGCGTCCTGCTGTTGGTGGACAAGGCCGAGCGCACTTTCTCCAATGCCGAACGCCAGATGGTGCGGCTGGCTACCCTGATGCTGGCCAGCACGGTACGTCAGGCCCTGCTTCAGGAGGAGGCCAAAAAGCGCATCGCCGAACTCTCGGTGCTGTTTGAAGTAGGTAAGGCCTTAAGTTCCACGGTGGAACTGGGCGAACTCCTGGAGCGGGTGGTGAGCACCACCGCCAAGGTAATCAATGCCCGGGGGGCGGCCCTGCAAATCATTGACCGCCTCACCGGAGAAATCCGGGTTGCCTCCCAATATGGACAAATTCCTGCCGCCAGAGTCCTTCCCAGCATGCCGCAGACTGCCAACCCCTTCCAGACGGCGGAAATGTCCTATCTGGAAGGCCAGACCCGGGACAGTCAAGGCCGGGTGCACTACCACCTGACTGTGCCTTTGAATTTTAAAAGCCAGCTCCAGGGCACTTTGTGTGTGTTTGACAAGCTCACCCCCAACGGTGAGTATCAGGCCTTTGATCTGGAAAACCGCCAACTGCTCTTCACCATGGCCAGCCTGATCATCAATGCCCTGGAAAACGCCCTCACCTACCAGCAGGTGGAGACCCTGGCGGAAAGAAATGAGCGGATGGTGAGGAATCTCACCATCCTGCAGGAAATCTCCCGGGCCATGCTGACCACCATCCAGGAGGACCGTTTGGTGGAAATCATTCTCCAGGGCTTGGTGCAGAAAGAAGGTCTGGGGTTTGACCGGGCCGTGATGCTGATGGTGGATGAGCCCTCCCAAACCCTTCGAGGGGTGAAAGGGGCCCAGGTTTCCGAGGGCCCGGTTTCCCTGCCCTTGTCAGAAGCCTTACTGCTCCCCTTGAACAATGAGGTGCCCGTGTCCGACTGGGAGATTCCTCTGCGCTCCGACTTGGGGGCCCTGGCGCTGGCGGTCCTGCAGATGCGACCTTATCACATCCACCAGCAGGACCCTGGGGCGTCCTCCCAATCCGGCTTTTACGACGCCCAGGAGTACTTTGTGGTCCCGCTGGTGGTCAAGGACAGGGTCACTGGGGTGATTGTGGTGGACAATCAGGCCTCCTCCCGGCCCTTGGAGGCCGAGCCCCTCCATGCCTTACAGATGCTGGCCACCCAGGCGGCCCTGGTCCTGGAGAACGCCCACCTGTACTCCACCATTGAGGCCAACAACCGGGAGTTGATGCTGATTCGGGAGCGCATGTTGGAGTCCGACCGGCTGGCCGCCTTGAGCAGCCTGGCCTCCGGCATGGCTCACGAAATCAGGAATCCGCTGGTGTCCATCGGCGGCTTCGCCCGGCGCATCGCCAAACTGGTGGAAAAGGACTCGCCCTTACGCGGCTATGTGGAGGTCATTCAGGAGGAGGTCTCCAAACTGGAGAAGCTGCTGCGGGAAATTTTGGACTTTACGGGTGAAAATGTCAGTTTCTTCAGCGAACATAACCTGCACCAGCTTATTGAAGACACCCTGGTGCTGGTCCAGAGGGACTTGGAGGCTCGCAACATCAAAGTAGTTAAAGAGTTTGTCGATCTGCCTCCCCTCCATTGCGATGACCGCCAGATCAAACAGGTGTTTTACAACCTGTTCCAAAACGCTTGGCAGGCCATGCCCAACGGCGGCACCCTGATCATCAGGACTTATCCGGTGGAGAAAGAGGACGGTCTTTACGCTGCGGCCGCCATCACCGACACCGGCGGCGGTATCCCGTTGGAGATTCTCCACAACATCTTCAACCCATTCTTTTCCACCAAGGATTATGGTACGGGCCTGGGCCTGTCCATCGCCCAACGTATCATCTCCCGCCACTACGGCCAGATCGAGGTGAAAAACGAATTGGGCAAAGGCGTGACCTTTATTGTGTCCCTGCCGGTGGCCAAATACTGTCTGGTAAAAGATGCTGCTCGGGGCAAGGCCCTGGCCAGCACCGTGGATGTCTTCTCAGGAGGAAGGCGATGAAGAAAATTCTGGTGGCCGATGATGAGATGAGCATCCGCCTCCTCTACAGCGAGGAGCTGAAAGAGGAGGGCTACGAGGTTTATTTGGCTTCCAACGGCAAGGAAGCCCTGGAGATCGTAGAAAAGGTGCCCCTGGATTTGGTGATTCTGGATATTAAGATGCCGGGCATTGAAGCGCTGCGCCAGATAAAGGAACGCCGTCCGAATTTGCCGGTTCTCCTGAGCACCGCTTACGGGGAGTACAAACAGGACTTCTCCACCTGGGCCTCGGATGAATACTTGGTCAAATCCTCCGATTTGGAAGACCTACGCGCCGCGGTGAAACGTTACCTGAAGGATTAGGTTCGAAGCAATAGTGACCGGGCAGGCCTTGCGCGGGTCCCGGGGGCGGTGGACCGACGGACTGCTTGGCAACCGTCTCGCTTATTGGTTCTTCCCCGGGAGTCGGGTTGTAGCGTAACCAGACTCCTCCAACCGGCTGAGAAAGTAAGGGGCCGGTGCACCGGCCAGGCAAAGATGGCATCTCCACCCCCTGGGTAAATCCCCCCCGAGCTCACCATCTTAAGCCCGTTTCCTTAAGGCCGGCTC
>JAFDHU010000372.1 GCA_019308625.1 Deltaproteobacteria bacterium | reverse complement strand
GTGGCGCTCAATGCCGGGAAAATGCAAACCTTCCTGGACGTGATGCCAGAATCTGGGGTCCCGCCGCCGGCTCCGGCCTGAAAGGGCCCGCTCCCGAGCCTCTACATCCAGAATCACCTCGTTGACCGGCAGCACCAGCAACTCCTCCAGGGAGCCCCGGGACCGCTGGCTGGCCGGGTCAAAGAACCGCATGGACTCCACCTGGTCCCCGAAAAACTCCAACCGTACCGGCTGGGCATAAAGCGGCGGGAACAGGTCAATGATGCCCCCCCGGACGCTGTACTCGCCCCGCTCCTCCACCAGGGGCCGGCGCTCGTAGCCCCCCTCCTGAAGCTGGCGGAGGAACGTCTGTCTTTCCAACTCCTCCCCCACCAGCACGTACACCAGGGCCTCCTTGAGGCGCCGGGCCGGCGGGAGCTTCTGCCTGAGGGCCAGGGCCGGGGCCACCAGGAAGAAGGGCTCCGGGTAAGTCAGGGCGGCATACGCGGCCCCCAGGCGGGCCGCGGGGACTTCGGCGTCAAAGCCCAGGGTCCGGAAAGGCAGCAGTTCGTGGGCCGGAAAGCTCAACAGACGCGGCCAGGTGTAGGGGCCGCGGGCCGCTACCTCCGGCCCCAGAAAAAAGGCCAGGTCCTTGAGAAAGGCTTCCTGGGTGGCGGCATCCGGGGTGATGAGCAGGAAGGGCCGGGCCAGGTTGCGGAACAGCCGGCTGAGAATATAGGCCCCGGCCGCGAGGGGGCTGCCTCCGGCCTTCGGGAGGCCCCCTTTTCAGGCCGCCTAGGCAAGTTTTTCCACCGCCAGGACCCAGACCCCGGCGGCTGCCAAATTAATTGGCAATAATTTCAATAAGATAACCAATGGCACTGCCTTTGCAAAATTGGTGGGTGAATCGGCGTGGCACGGGGGGAGGAGAGCAGCATGCATATAGGCTGGGACATGGCGGCTTATATGGGTATCAGGGCCCTGCGGGAGCTGGAGGTGGTCAGCCACAACCTGGCCAACGCCTCCACCACCGGGTTCAAGCGGGAGCTGCTCAGCGTCTGGTGCCTGCGGCTGCCTGGGGAGGCGGAGATGCCGCCCCCTGCTTATGTGGATGTCCTCAGCCGGGACTACTCCCAGGGCCCCTTGCAGGTCACGGAAAACGAAACCGACCTGGCCCTGGAGGGCCCGGGCTTCTTCAAGGTGGAGACCCCCGAGGGCATCAGGTACACCCGCAACGGCAGCTTCCGCCTGAATGAGGCCCGCCAGCTGGTGACCCGGGAGGGCTACCCGGTGCTGGGGAAAAACGGCCCTGTCACCCTGGACTCCCTGGACGGGAAGTTCAGCGTGGACGACTACTATGCAGCCGGCCCCCAGGCCGGAGAGGAGCTGGAGCCCCCAAACACCCGGGTACTCCAGGGCATGCTGGAGGAAAGCAACCTGAACCCGGTAGAGGAGGCAATCAATCTCATTCTCATCCAGCGGAAGTTTGAATCCTATCTGAAGGTGCTGGATACCTTCGCCACCGCCGACCGCCAGGTGGTGGAGGAAATCGGCCAAGCTTAAGGCTGCCCCGGACGGCAGGAGAGGGCATGAAATAAAACTGCGCCGGTAGCCCTATTCAGAGCGATGGAATTAGACCATTGCGGACGCTTAGAGATAGCCTACCAAAAACTGAAAACAGAAAACTGAAAACGGAAAACTAACGGAGAGGCCTATGTTTCGCGGCATGTTTTCCGCGGCCACCGGCATGGCGGCCCAGCAGTTGCGCCTGGACATCATCGCCAACAACCTGGCCAACGTGAACACCACCGGCTTCAAGAAAAGCCGGGGTGACTTTGAGGACCTGGTCTATCAGACGGTGCGCCAGGCCGGGGGGGAGCTGCCCGGCGGCGGCCAGGTGCCCACCAGCCTGCAGGTGGGGCTGGGGGTGCGCCCCGTGGGCATCGCCAAAATCTTCTCCCAGGGCGACTATGTCTACACCGAAAACGAGCTGGACCTGGCCATTGAAGGCAAGGGCTTCTTCAAGGTGGTGAGCAACGGCGTGGAGTACTACACCCGGGCCGGCTCCTTCAAGACGGACAAGGACGGCTTCCTCACCACCCCGGCCGGGGACCGGCTGCAGCCCGAATTCAGCGTGCCAGCCCAAACCGTCTACATCTCCATTGATCCCAGCGGCCGCATCACCTGCTTCGGCCCGGACAACCGCACCCTGGCCACCGGCCAGATCAGCCTCTACACCTTTCCCAACCAGGCCGGCTTAAGCAATGTGGGCCGCAACCTCTTCCAGGTGACCGAGGCCTCGGGGGACCCCTCCGAGGGCACTCCGGGCCAGGACGGCGTGGGCACCATCGCCCAGGGGTATCTGGAGGTCTCCAACGTCAATGTGGTGGAGGAGATGGTCAACATGATCATCGCCCAGCGGGCCTATGAGCTCAACTCCAAGGCCATCCAGACCGCGGACGCCATGATGGAGCGGGCCTATCATCTGAAGGCGTAAACCAAGGAGCGTAACATGTGGCGTATTCTCTGGCTGGTTCTGATAGCCCTGCTAGCTTGGGCCCAGCCCGCGGCCCCCGCCCCGGAGGCCGCGGCCGCGGTCAGGTTCCGCAGCCAGGCAACCGCGACCGGAGACTACATTTTCCTCGAGGATCTGGCGGAGCTGCCCCCGGAACTGGCCCAGCGGTGCGGCCAAGTCCTGGTGTGGACCGCGCC
>JAFDHU010000056.1 GCA_019308625.1 Deltaproteobacteria bacterium | reverse complement strand
AAGCAGGGTGTGCAGTGATATTGGTTCAGATTTTTACCAAAAAAACATTATGGAAGCATGGAAGGCTAAATATCAGTTACGCTTAAATCATCCATAGGTGCTACTTTCTCTTTACAATGCGGAGCAGTGTTAAAAGCTGATTTTTTAATCGTGACGCGGCGGCCGAATATTTTCTTACGTTTATGTTTGGTAATCAACGGCTTCCTGTTTTTCTTTATTTTGTCTTTTTTAACCAACAGGTGATAACAAATGGGACGTAATACGAAAAACGACAAAAGCAAACCGCCGACAATGATTAATATTTTTAGCATCACCAATTCCCTTCGGCCCGCCGGTGGTGGCGCAGAGGCGGGACTTAAAGAAGAGGGCAAAAACCGGCACTTGCCAAACTGTCGAGCCGGTCTCCTTTTAGCACGCCCCCCCGACCCATGCAAGACTTTTTCCTGGTTTTTGTCCCAGGATTTTCCCCAGCTGCCTGCGGGGGCAAAACTGGCTAAAGACGCCGAGGCCGGAGTGGTCTGACTGGATTTTTCCGTGGGGAAGCAATGTAAGACAATCAGGGGGGAAGTCGGGACAGAAAGGGTCGGCCGGGCAGGTTGGCCCGCGACAGTAGTGGTATGAGCCACGGTATGTCAATCCCTATGCCGAGAGCGACTGAGGGCGGGAGTGGGCCCCGCGGACCCGGGGATGCTTCGGGGGCAGTCACGTTCTGGTTAATGCCGGGCCGCCGAAGGCGGATGGCAGCGCCGGCCGGTTGCAGCCCCGGGGTTATTTGAATTCCCGGTGACAGACCTGCATGCGGTTTTGCAGCTCCCGGACCTCCTGGTGAAAGCGTTCAAACTGCCGCTGCTGAAAGGCCTGGCCCAGGTTGTCGCTGTGGGCCAGGAAATCCTGCACCTCGTCAGCCCAAGCCGGTTCGGCGCTCCGGGCGAACTCCTGGGTTAGGTTAAGGAAGCGCTCCAGGGCCTCCTCCTGGGGTAGGACCTCCAGATTGACTGCCCGCAAAAGTTCGCCGAAGGCCCGGCCCAGTTGCTTTTTTACTTCCTTAAAACTATTTGACTGCTGTTGTTGGTCGGCGGCTGCCGCTTGGGCAGGGGCGGCGGCCGCCGGAAAGTGAAAGCTCACCTTCACCTTCACTTCGGCGTATTTTTCCTTGATCTTGATTTCGGCTTCCAGGCGCTCCGGCACCCGGCAGTCCCGGCCTTTCAAGGGCCAGGCGCCTGCCCGGAGCCTGCTGGCCAAGGCTTCCAACTGCTCCGCCAGCTCCAGTCGGGATAGTCCTCCCGCAAATTTTCCGCTTTCTTCCATGGCTTGTCTCTTTCCGGAACCCTGCCGCGGTCCGTTTTCTGTATAAACCTGGGGCCTGGGTGTCCTTCTGTCAAGGCCGCGCCGGCAGGAAGGCCGGTCAAGGCAGGGATATTTTTCGCCCAAGGCCTTTTCCATCCCCTTCCCAAACGTGGTATGCTTAAGGCGGCTCTCGGGCCCGGGGGCCCGCCGTCAGGGAAAAAGCGGAAGCAGCAGTCCCGGCCCCACCGGTTTTGCCTTAAAGGGCAGTACGTCACGGGAATAGTCTAAAGGGAGGAGGCCAAATGACCACATACCTCATCATCGGCAACGGCGTGGCCGGCAACGCCGCAGCGGAAAGCATCCGCCGCGTGGATCCGGAAGGCGCCATCCACATTTTCACCCGGGACGAGGTGCCCTTTTACTATGTGCCGGGGCTGCCTGATTTCGTGGCCGGAGAAAAGCCGTTGCAGAAGCTCATCATTCATGATGCCGGCTGGTATGAGAAGCACGGCATCACCCTTCACCTGCAGACTGCAGTGACCGACATTGACTCCAACCAAAAGGTGGCCACCACCGAGAAAGGGGAGCAGTTCCCCTATGACCGGCTCCTCCTGGCCACGGGGGGCTACTCCTTTGTGCCTCCCATCAAAGGGGCGGAGCTGCCGGGGGTGATGACTCTCCGGACGGTGGCGGACGCCGAGCTCATCCGGGGCCGGGCCGCAAAGTCCCGGCAGGCAGTGCTTATCGGCGGCGGCCTTCTGGGGCTGGAGGCCGGCAACGGCCTGCGCAAGCTGGGCCTGAAAGTCACGGTGGTGGAATTCTTTCCCCGGCTGCTGCCCCGCCAGATGGACGCGGCCGGGGCGGCCATGCTGCAGAGCCGCCTGGAGGAAATGGGCTTTGCCTTTTATCTGGGCGCCAAAACCCAGGAAATCCTTCAGTCCGGAGAGGAGCTGCAGGTGGTGCTGGAGAGCGGGGAGAAGATTCCTGCGGACCTGGTGCTCATCTCTGCAGGGGTAAGGCCCGAACTGACCCTGGCCCGCAACCTGGGCCTGGAGATTGACAAGGGTGTCAAAGTGGACGACCACCTGCGAACCAGCCTGCCGGACATCTACGCTGCCGGCGACCTCATTGAGCACCGGGGCCGTTTTTACGGCATCTGGCCGGCGGCTCAGGAGCAGGGGCGGGTGGCCGGAGCCAACATGGCCGGCCAGGCCGAGGTCTATGAAGGCACCGTGCCGGCCAATACCCTCAAGGTGGTGGGTATTGATCTGATGGCCGCCGGGGACATAGATGCTGAAGGGCAGTGGGAGGCCGCGGTCTTCCAGGATGAGGCCCGCAAAATCTACCGCAAGATGGTGCTGCGGGACAACCTCTTGGTAGGGGCCATACTGTTCGGGGACATCCGGGGCAGCCAGGAAATCCAGGCTGCCATCAGGGCCCGCAAGGACGTGGGCCGTTTCCGGGCCGACCTGGCCCGGCCGGAGTTTGACCTCTCCCAACTGACTTGAGACCTTCAAGCCGGGGGAAACATTGATGCCGAAGCGGCGGGTTCTGCTGGCCGGCGTGCTCCTGAGCCTGGGGGTGCTGCTCTGGCCGGGCTGCACTCCCATGAGCAACCGGCTGTATGTGGAGCGGCATCCGGAATACCGGGGCATCAACCGGGTGGCCATCTTTCTGGAGCGCTGGCCCATCTACCGCCAGCTCAAGAGAGGGGGGGAGATGCACGAGGATTTCATTGACCAGAACACCCCCTTTCTCAATGCCTGGGAGCGGGCCCGGCGCCTGCCGCCCCGGGCGGTGGATGTGCTGGATGTGGACGACCGCCTGATGGGGGAGCTGCTGCTGGAGGCCTTCCGCCGCAAAGGCTATCAGCCCTTCATCGCCCGACTGCCCTCCCCGGGGGTGGAGACCCCGGCTACCCTCATGGCCAGATATCTGGTGCTGGACCCCGGGGTGGATGCCTTTTTGTTCTGCTTTTACAGTCCCACCCTTTATTTCGCCAGCGCCGAAAAGGTGCCGTCCGGGCGCGGGTGGCGCTCCTATACCATCAAGGAAATTGTCCGGCGGCTCAATCCCGGGGGAGAAGGGGTGATCTGGGCCGGCCCCCATGCCCGCAACGCCCCGCCGGACTCCATTACCCACGCCTTTGTTTACCTGTCCATGTCTCTGTTTCGGGCCAGGGACAATCGGCTCCTGTGGGCGGTGGCTGGCTCCCAGGTGCGCGGCCGGATGAGGGTGCTGGTGTGGGGCTGCCCGCCGGAGCCTACCCAGGAGAATTACTGGGCTGATGTCACTGTAATTCGCCGCCTGATGATCAACAACCTCCGGTGCCGATTGCGGTATTTGATTCCTGACTCCTTTTGAAAGGTCCCATCTTCACGGCAAGGGAAGAAAATACTTGCCAAACCTGAAAAAGTTCTCCTACAATATCGCCAACTCTCCCCCCGAGATATCCCTACTTTGCCAGCAATCATGAAAAACGGGAAAAGGTTACTTTGCTGGGTGTTGATTTTTATGCTGGTCTGCCCGGTGTCTCCCGGGTGGGGGCAGGACTACGAAGGCCAGGCTCGGTATTACCTGCAGGACATCACCCCCAAGCGGCAGCCCACGCCTCCCGGCCCGCTGGTGCCCACGCCGGTGGTGCCTCCCAAGATGCCGACCCCCAGGGTTCCGAAGCCGCCCGGATATGAATTATACCGCCCGGAAGTTCGGCCACCCACCCCGCCCCAGGTGCTGACTGCCGCGCCCCGGCAGCCGGAGGAGATTTCCGCCGCAGAGCGGCGGGCCTGGGAACGCCGCATGTTCATCAAGCAGTTCGGCTACAGCTTCTTCTATCAGCCGCCGGCCTCTTTCCTGCCTCTGCAGAATGTGCCGGTGGGGCCCGATTACGTGGTGGGCCCCGGCGACACGGTGCACATTGTCCTGTGGGGCAGCATTCAGGGGGATATCACCTCCACGGTGGACCGCCAGGGCCGGATCACTATCCCCAAGATCGGCGCGGTGCACGTCAGCGGCCTGACCTTCCAGCAGCTCAAGGAGGCCCTGAACCAGGAGTTTTCCCGCCAGTACACCAACTTCCAGATGAGCGTCACCCTGGACAACCTGCGCACCATCCAGGTGTTTGTGGTGGGGCAGGCCCGGTTCCCCGGCAGTTATGCGGTTTCTTCCCTGTCCACCTTGGTGAGTGCCCTGTTTGCCGCCGGCGGCCCCAGCAAATCCGGCTCTCTGCGGGACATCCAGGTCAGGCGGGGGGGCAAGGTCCTGGTCCACTTTGACATGTATGACTTCTTGCTCAAGGGGGACAAGAGCAGGGACATCCGCCTGCAAAATGAGGACGTGATTTTTATTCCGCCGGTGGGTCCCCTGGTGGCCTTGGGCTATCCCAAGTCTATCCAGGAAATTGAGGAGGATTTGAAGCTCGTCACCCGGCTGGAGCTGGAGGAGCTCTATCCCGGCATCACTCTTCCCGGGGTCAAGCCCAGAATTAAAGAGCGGGCGCCTCTGGGGCCGGAAGTGAAGGAGACCCTGCCCAGCCTGTTCCCCAAGCGGGAGGAAAAAAGAAAGTTTGTCAAGCCTCCCTCCACCGGTTATCTGGAGAAGGAGGTGACTTTATCGGAAAAGGAATTTGAACAGCGCTTCGGCATGAGCCTGAAGGAGGCGGCCCAGAAGATTGCCCTGAGCAAGCGGGCGGAAGTGGGCGGCCCCATCAAGATCCCGGCCATTTATGAACTGAAGGAAGAAAAGACTCTGACCGATCTCCTGCGCCTGGCCGGGGGTCTGGGAGGCCAAGCCTTCAAAGGCCGGGTGCAGGTCCTGCGGGTGAAGGACGGCCGGGAACTAGTCCTGTTTGACGAGGATTTGAGCAAGATCCTGGCCGGCACCCAACGCCCCGTTTACCTGGCGGACGGGGACATGGTGATGATTTTCAAAGTGCCCCCCCAGGTGGAGACCAAGGTAATACTGGCCGGGGCGGTGAAGAATCCGGGAGAGTACGGCTATAAGGAGGGCCTGCACCTCAAGGACCTGGTGGCCATGGCCGGGGGACTGCTGAGCTATTCCAGCCGGGAGGAGGTGGAAATCACCCGGACCAGCATCACTCCGGAGGGGCCGGTCACCTCCCGGGTGTATGTGAATCTGCGCCGGGCCTTGGCCGGGCGGCCCCAGGACAACATTCTGCTCAGACCCAATGACTATGTGTTCATCCGGCCAATCCCGGATTGGGATGTCTACCAGACGGTACGCATTGAGGGGGAGGTCAAATACCCGGGCACCTATGCCATCAAGAAAGGTGAGCCGCTGAGTTCACTGCTGAGCCGGGCCGGAGGCTTTACTGCCAAGGCCTATCCTCTGGGCACGGTGTTCATCCGGCCTTCGGTGAAGCGTCTGCAAAAGGAGCAGCTCAAAGCCGCCATTGATCGGGCCGAGGCCGCAGTGCTGGCCTTGGCGGCGGAAAGGGCCGTGACCGGTCTGGAGCCAGAAGAGGCCCGGCGGGCGGAGGTGGTCTCCCGGCAGCAGCAGCAGCTTCTGGCCCGGTTGCGCAAGATTGAGCCCATCGGCCGGGTGGTAGTGCGCGTGGATGATCCCGAGCGCCTCCGGGGTACCCCCTGGGACATAGAGCTAGAGGACGGCGACGCCATTTATGTGCCCCAGATGCCCCAGACCGTGAACGTGGTGGGGGCGGTGTATGCGCCCACCGCGGTGATTTATCAGCCCAACCGCACCGTCAAGGAATACATTGACATGGCCGGCGGCACCACCAGGATCGCCGCAGAAAAGGAAATTTATATCATCAAGGCCAACGGCTCGGCAGTTAGCCGGCGGGCCTTCAACTGGCTGGGCTTCGGCAAGACGGCGGCCTACCCCGGCTATGAATATCACTTCGGGGGCCTGAAATCCCTCACCCTGGACCCCGGCGACACCATCGTGGTTCCGGAAAAGCTGGAACGCATCGCCTGGCTGAAGGAAATCAAGGACATCACCCGGATTCTGGCCAACGTGGCCCTGGTGGGCGGGGTCCTCATCGCCGGGTTCAGATAATAGGGGCATCCGCACCTTTCTGGCATTACCAGCCTGCTCTGGTAGGCTGGTCTTCCTGCTAATCCTGCATTTGGGCCAGCAAGCGCCGGGCTTCCCGCCGGTCGTGTTCCACCCCCAGAGGCCAGACGCTATGCCGGCGGGAGGAAAGCACCCGGGCCAGTTCCGCCCGGGCCTCCTTTTTTTTGCCCAGGCGCAGGAGCAAATCCCCCAGCAGCAGGTGGTTGGTGCTGTTCTCCGGGGCGATTTTTACGGCCAGCCGGAGGTGGTGCAGGGCCTTTTGCCGGTCTCCCACGGACAGGGGCCAGTCCGGGGCCTGATAATAGATGCTTCCCAGGGCCCGGTGGGCCCCGGCCTGGTCATAGGCAGGGTCCCGGGCAGCCACCTCCTCCAGAAGCTCCACGATGTCCGGCAGCAGGGTCAAGGCCCGGCCCGCGCCACCCACCTCGGCCACCCCGCAGAGATTCTGGGCCAGCCAGTAGAGCCCTTTCACTGAGTGGGGCTTTTCTTCAAGCAGACGCTCCGCGTAGTCCCTGCCCTTTTCATAATAAGGCAGCCGCTGGCCGCCCTCCGTCAGTTCCCCCAGGAGGTAGCAAAGTTGGGAGAGCCGGAGCAGGATTTGCTCCCGGTTTCCGCGGCCCTGCTGCAGATGCTGCTCGCAGGTTTTAAGTTCCTTTAAGGCTTGGGCCACATAGGGCGGGGAGGTTTGCCGGATGAAGTCGGCGTCCCGCAGCAGGGCCCGGCTCTCAAGGGGCCAGAAAGCCAGGAGCAGCAGAAACAAAAGCAGTAGCAGCCTCCTCAAGAAAAGGCGCAGACCGGAAGTTCCCGGGGCAAGCCGCAATTCCTGCATTTTTGGCTCAATCTGCTCAGGATTTTTTGGCGGCGTGGGCCACATAGTCCAGGATAAATCTGCCCAGGTCCTCCACCTGCCCGGGGCGAAAGACCGGCTGGTCAGCGTCCAGGGGCGAGCGGCTCACCCAGGCAATGACCCGGGAGGTATTAACGGAGATGGGGTCGGCCCGGGCATCCGCCAGGACTATTTTGGGCAGGGGGCTGTGTTTGTAGCCCTCCACCAGCACCAAGTCGGCTTGGGCGGCCAGGACCGGCAGAACTTCGGCCGGTTCCGGCTCAGCCTCCAGATAACGGGTGACCTGCAGCAGGGTGGGGGAGGCTTGGGCCACAGCCCGGACCCTTGAGCACGGCCACCTTAAGGCCCCGGGCAGTGAACCACTTAATCAGCCGGCAGATGAGCGCAGTCTTGCCGGAACCCGAGGGGCCCGCCAGGGAGACGACATTGGGAGGCCAGGATGGCGGTTTTCCAGTCAAGGCCGCGGTCCTTCTGCGTACGAATCTATCAAGGAAGCCGGGCTTTGGCAACCCGGCGGAATAGAGGCCAGTCAGTTTGCTGCGGTTATTATGGGCAAAATAGGTCTGCCCGGCTAAAGGCTGCCTTTCACCCGCCGGGCCAGTTCCCGGGCCTTGGCCAGGGTTTCCTCCAGGTCAAAGGCCAGGAGCCTGCGGTCCTGAACCAGCATCTGGCCGTGTACCATGACGGTGAGAACATCGCCGCCGCCGGCGGCGTAGACCAGGTGGGAGAAAGGGTCATACAGGGGCGTCAGGTGCGGCTGGTCCAGGTCAACGACCACCAGGTCTGCCTTGCGGCCTGGGGTCAGGCTGCCCACCTCCTGCTCCAGCCCCAGCACCGCGGCACTGCCCCGGGTGGCCAGGCCCAGGGCCTGGCGGGCCGGCAGGGCCGTGGGCTTAAGCAAGCGCACCTTCTGGAGCTTGGCCGCGGTGTCCATCTCCTGGAACAGGTCCAGATTGTTGTTGGAGGCGCAGCCGTCAGTGCCCAGGCCCACGGGCACCCCCCGGGCCAGCAGCTCGGTCACCGGGGCCATGCCGGAGGCCAGCTTCATGTTGGATTCCGGGCAGTGGGCCACCTTGGCCCCGGTCTCCGCCAGCAGGTCCATATCCTCCTCGGTCAGCACCACGGCATGGTCAGCCACCAGGCGCCGGTTGAGCAGTCCCAGATTATAAAGGTGCCTGACTGGCGTGACCCCGTAGGCCGTCCGGCAAAAGGCCACTTCCTTCTGGGTCTCGGCCAGGTGGATGATGAGATGCACCCCCAGACTGGCGGCCAGCTCCCCGCACTGCGTGAGGAGGTCGGGAGAACAGGTGTACACCGCGTGGGGCTGGATGGCCACGCTGACCCGGGGATGGCCCCGGTAGGTGCGGCACAGCTCCTCGCTGAAGCGCAGGCCCTCAGCCGGAGGACCGTAGTTGGGGGAGGGGAAATCGTACAGCACCTCGCCGATGACCGCCCTAATCCCGGTTTCGGCCGCGGCCCGGGCCACCGCGTCGGCAAACAGATACATATCGCAGAAGGTGGTGGTGCCCGAGAGCAGCATTTCGGCCACCGCCAGCTTGGTGCCCCAATAGACGAGTTGAGCCAGTCCTCCAGGGGCAGGTCGTCGGCCAGCCCCCGGAATAAGGCCATGGCCGCGTGGGTGTGGGCGTTGATCAGCCCGGGAAGGATGAGGCCCTGGGGATACTCCAGCAGCCGTTGCGGCAGGTACCGGGCCTTGAGCTCCTCCGGAGGGCCCACCGCCACGATGTCCTCCCCGCGCACCGCCACCGCGCCGGGGGAAAACACCTCCCCGGCGTCGTTCATGGTTACCAGCCAGGCCCCGGCAAACAGGTGGGAAACCGGCTCTTTCCCGGCATCGGCCATGGTTGCAACTCCTTCAATAAGCTGGGTCGGAAGGGCTGGGCCTCCAAAAACGCAGTCGGCTCCGGCCGGAGGGCCGGCGGCCGGTTAATTTCCTTCATTGGCAATCAGCCCCTTCAGGGACTTGAGGAGCCCGGGCCCGGCGCCCCGGGGGACCTTGAGGCGGTAGGCTCCCGGCGGCAGGGCCCTTCCCCTGATCCAGGGATTGAGCTCCTTGATGGTCTTGTAATATGTACCGCAGGCAGCGGCCACTTCCTTAAGCGGCACCTGTTTGACCGCGATCACCTCCACCAC
>JAFDHU010000055.1 GCA_019308625.1 Deltaproteobacteria bacterium | reverse complement strand
GAGGGCCAGGGGTCACCGACCCCTGCCCTCCCCCGCACCCCCTCCCAACCCCTTAAGGGTTTAGGGGTGGGGGCTTGGGGGAGGGGGTAAGGGCCAGTGGCCCTTAGCCCCCTCCCCCAATATCCCAAGCCATGAGCATCATTATTTACGCCGAAAAGTGTACTGCGTGTGGGCAGTGTGTGGAGGTTTGTCCCTTCGGGGTGTTGCGCCTGGAAGGGGAGGTTCTGGTAGTTGACGAGGGCTGCAATCTTTGCGGGGCCTGTGTGGAGGTTTGTCCGGAGGGGGCCCTGGCGGTGCCGGAGGCGGAGGCCCCGGCGCCCCGGCCGGGGGTGCCCCCGGATGGGGTCTGGGTTTTTGCGGAGCAGCGGCAAGGCAGGCTGGCGCCGGTGGCGTTGGAGCTATTGGGTGAGGCCCGCCGTCTGGCCGAGGCTTTAGGGGTGAAGGTGGCCGCGGTGCTTCTGGGGGACGGGGTGGAGCACCTGGCCCCAGCGCTTCTGGCCGCCGGAGCGAACAAGGTTTATCTGGCGGAAGACCCGGCCTTGGCGGATTTCTGTGAAGGCCCTTACACCTCGGCCCTGACGGAAATCGCCCGGCGCTTTCAGCCGGAGATCATCCTGGCCGGGGCCACCTATCTGGGCCGGGCCTTCATCCCCCAGGTGGCTGCAGCCTTAAAAACCGGCCTTACCGCAGACTGCACCGCGTTTGCCATAGATGAGGACAAGCGCCTGCTGCTGCAGACCCGCCCGGCCTTCGGGGGCAACATCATGGCCACCATCATCACTCCCCGGACCTACCCCCAAATGGCCACGGCCCGGCCCGGGGTGTTCAAAAGGCTGCCGCAGGCGGCCTCCGGTGAGGGCCAAGTCATCCGGGTGGAGCTGAACTCCCTGGCCTCCCCCCAAAGCCGCTTTGTCCGCACGGTGGAGGAAATCAAAGAGCGCCTGCCCCTGGCGGAGGCGGAGGTCATCGTGGCCGGCGGCCGGGGCCTGAAGGAGGCCAGGCATTTCGCCCTGCTGGAGGAGCTGGCGGAGCTTTTGGGCGGGGCCGTGGGGGCCACCCGGGGGGCGGTGGACGCCGGCTGGATCTCTTATGCCCACCAGATCGGGCAAACCGGCAAGACCGTGTCCCCCAAGCTGTACATCGCGGTGGGCATCTCCGGGGCCTCCCAGCATGTGGTGGGCATGCAGTCCTCCGACTTCATCGTGGCCAGGTGGCCAACCTGGGGCTGGTAGGCGACCTGTTTGAAATCGTCCCGGCCCTGATCGCTGAAATCAAAAAGGATCGGGGCCAAGTCTGAAGCCCAAAACCTTGGGCTTTCCACTTTCAATGAAAGCCGCAGCAGGCGGAAAACCGGCCCTTTCGGCTTTGACCGAAAACCGCAAACCGAAGTCCGAAAACCCCATAAAGGCACTTTCTTTTTTTGCCAAATCGTTTTATGTTTAGGTGCGGCAGCGGTGGCTGGCCGCGGGTTTCAACCTTTTGACAGGCTCAAGCTGATATGACCGCAGAAAATCGCGTTGCCTTGGTGACCGGGGCGGCCCGGGGGATAGGCCAGGTCATTGCCATCACCCTGGCCCGACCGGGCCTGACGGTGTATATCAATGATGTGGCCCATTGGGACGGGGCCGCCCAAACCAAAAAGGGCGTAGAGGACCAGGGAGGGACGGCCCATATCCTGGAGTTCGATGTAACTGATGCCGCGGCGGTGGAGCAGGCCGTTGACCGCATCGTCAAGGAGAGCGGCCGGCTGGACATCTTGGTGAACAATGCCGGCATTACCCGGGACAACCTCATCGCCCGTCTGAAAGAGGAGGACTGGGACTTGGTGTTGGCGGTCAATCTCAAGGGCGCCTATAACTGCATCCGGGCGGCGACCCGTGCCATGCTCAAGCAGAGATACGGGCGCATCATCAATATCAGCTCCGTGGTGGGGTTCATGGGCAACCCCGGCCAGGCCAATTATGCGGCCTCCAAGGCCGGGCTGATCGGCCTCACCAAATCGGTGGCCCGGGAGCTGGCCTCCCGCCACATCACGGTGAACGCCGTGGCCCCGGGCTTCATCACCACGGAGATGACCGAGGCGCTGCCCGAAAAAACCAAGGAACTGATGCTGGCGCAGATTCCGCTGAACCGCTTCGGCACCCCGGAAGAGGTGGCCCATGCCGTGGCCTTCCTGGCCTCTGAGCAGGCGGCCTATATCACCGGCCAGGTGATTCATGTGAACGGCGGCATGCTGATGGCCTAAACTTGAGGAGGATCGTTGCACATGGCATCCATTGAGGAGAGAGTAGTTGATCTCGTGGCGGATAAATTGGGGGTGGACAAGAGCGAAGTGACCCCGGATGCGGTGTTTGTGGATGACTTGGGGGCCGACTCCCTGGATCTGGTGGAACTGATTATGGCCATGGAAGAGGAGTTCGGTTTCCAGATTGCCGACGAGGAGGCGGAGAAGTTAAGGACCGTGCAGGATGTCATCAACTTTATCCAGGCCCGGGCCGCCTGAGCCGGAAATCATCGTCATCGGCTGCGATCACGCCGGCTATCACCTGAAAGCCGAGATTTTCCAACTGCTGCGGGAGATGGGCTATCAGGTGGAGGATGTGGGCTGCCATCGCCCGGATGTGTCGGTGCACTATCCCCTGTACGGCAAGAAGGTGGTGGAGGTGGTGCTTTCCCGGCCCCGGGCCCGGGGAGTGCTGATCTGCGGCACCGGCTTGGGCATGAGCGTTATTGCCAACCGCTTTCCCGGCATCCGGGCCGCCCTGTGCCATGACGTCTACACCGCGGAGATGAGCCGCCGCCACAACGACGCCAACCTGCTGGTGCTGGGCGGTCGGGTGTTGTCTCCGGACAAGGCCCGGGAGATCGTCAAGGTGTGGCTCACTACCCCCTTTGAGGGCGGCCGCCATCAGGAACGTCTGGAACTTTTGGAGCAACTGGCCCGTGAAAAACCCTTTTTCCCTGAATCCTGAGATGCCCGAGGAGACCCCTGAACACTGTCCTCTGCTGCTGGATTTGGCCCAGAGGGACCCGGAGGTCTTCCGGGCCATCGAAGCAGAGCGGCAGCGCCAGGCCTTCAAGCTGGAGCTCATTGCCTCGGAAAACTTCGTCAGCCCGGCGGTGCGGGCTGCGCAGGGGTCGGTGCTGACCCACAAGTATGCCGAGGGCTATCCCGGTCGGCGCTATTACGGCGGCTGTGAGCACGTGGACACCGTGGAGGACCTGGCCATCAGCCGGGCCAAAGAACTCTTCGGGGCCCGATACGTCAATGTGCAGCCCCACTCCGGTACTCAGGCCAATATGGCGGTGTATTTTACCTTTCTGAAGCCCGGCGATATCATCCTGGGCATGGACCTAGCCCACGGCGGGCATTTGTCCCACGGCGCTGCGGCAAACTTTTCGGGCCGCTTTTACAAGGCTGTCACTTACGGGGTGAGCCCGGACACCGAGCAGGTGGATTTTGAGGCTCTGGCCCGGCTGGCCCGGGAGCACCGCCCCAAACTCATCGTGGCCGGCGCCAGCGCCTACCCCCGGACCCTGGATTTCGCCAGGTTTGCGGAGATTGCCCGGGAGGTGGGGGCCCTGCTGCTGGTGGACATGGCCCACATCGCCGGTCTGGTGGCCGCCGGTCTGCATCCCAACCCGGTGTCGGTCTCTGATGTGGTTACCTCCACCACTCACAAGACCCTGCGGGGCCCTCGGGGCGGCCTCATCCTGGCCCAGGAGGAGTACGCCCGGGACCTGGACAATCAGATTTTCCCCGGCATTCAGGGAGGCCCCCTGATGCATGTCATCGCGGCCAAGGCTGTGGCCTTCAAGGAGGCCCTCACTCCCAACTTCAAGCGCTATCAGGAGCAGGTGGTCAAGAACTGCCGGGCCTTGGCCGCGGAATTTCTGAGCCGGGGCTACCGGCTGGTGGCCGGAGGTACCGACACCCACCTGATTCTGGTGGACCTTGGCCCCCGAGGCCTCACCGGCCGGGAGGCGGAGGAAGCCCTGGATCTGGCCGGCATCACGGTGAACAAAAACCCTATACCCTTTGACCCCCTGCCGCCCAAAATCACCAGCGGCATCCGCCTGGGCACCCCGGCGGTCACCACCCGGGGCATGAAGGAGCCGGAGATGAGACTCATTGCGGAGTTCATTGACCAAGTGTTGTCCGCTCCGGAGGATGAAGACAATCTGGCCAAGGTCGGGGCCCAGGTCAAGGACTTCTGCCGCAGTTTCCCCCTGTTTGCCGAAGAATGGAAGTCTTAAGGGATAAAAGGGCGGAACGGGATTCAGTTTTATTGGAAGTCAGGTTTTAGCCCCGAGAGGGAGAGCGGTAGTACAGGGTATCATCCTTTCTGCCCTTCCAGGCACCGAGTCTGCCAAGGTCAGGCGGGGCAATTTCCCAAAACCAAAAACCAACTCATGCGCTGTCCCTACTGCCACAGCAGCAACAACAAGGTCATTGATTCCCGTCCCAGTCGGGAGGCCAACGCCATCCGCCGCCGCCGGGAATGCCAGAACTGCGGCCGACGGTTCACCACCTATGAGCAGGTGGAGGAAACCATGCCCCTGGTGGTGAAAAAGGACGGGCGGCGGGAGCCCTATCAGCGCACCAAGATCTCCGAAGGCATAAAAAAGGCCTGCGAAAAACGGCCGGTGTCCATTGACGCCATTGAGGACTTCCTGGATGAACTGGAGCGGGAGATGCTGGGGAGCGGCCAGCGGGAAATACCCTCCTCCTGGATCGGCGAAAAGGTCATGGCCAAGCTCCGGGTCTGGGACGATGTGGCTTATGTCCGTTTCGCCTCGGTTTACCGACACTTCACCGACGTCACGGACTTCATGAAGGAAATCCGGGACCTCCTGGAAGCCCGCAAGGCCGCCACCGGCAAATGAAGGCAGCCTCCTGCCCCAGGCCCAAGCAACAAAAGAAGCCGTGGCCAGCCAGCGGCAACAGCCGTCCCGGATGCCCTGAAGGAAAGCAACGGCAGCGGCCTCGGCGGGGTACCGGTATCCTTCGGTGGCCGAACTCCCTAACCCGATCTCAGAGATTTTGACTTCCTGAATTTGGCGGAACCTATGAAAACCATCCAAATCACCTGGCAGCGACTGGTGGATGACCAGGGCCGGACCTGCGACCGCTGCCGCGGCACCGAACAGGAACTGCACAAGGCCCTGCGCTTCCTGGTCAGATCCCTGGCCCCCATGGGAATCGCCTTCTCTCTGGAGACCAGGGCCCTGGATGTCCAGGAATTCACCCGGGATCCGTCCCAGTCCAACCGCGTCTGGATAGACGGCCGGCCCCTGGAGAAGTGGCTGGGGGCCCAGGTGGGCGCCAGCCCCTGCGGCGGGCCCTGCGGGGATGCGGATTGCCGCACGTTAATGTTGGAGGGGGTCATCTACGAAACCATCCCCGCGGAGCTCATTATCCGGGCGGCTCTCCAGGCGGTGGAGCGGGAGGTGAAAAGGCTGACGGCTACGCCTCTCAGCCGCTAATCTCGTGAATCCCGGTATATGAAGCAATGCCCTTTACTGACGCTGACGCGTTTTTTATGAAGACGGCCCTCCGGCTGGCGGCCCGGGGCGCCGGCTGGGTCTCTCCCAACCCCATGGTGGGCGCGGTGGTGGTCCGGGAGGGCCGCATCGTGGGCCGGGGCTGGCACCGCCGCTACGGCGCGCCCCACGCCGAAGTGGAGGCCCTGAACCGGGCAGGAGAGCAGGCCCGGGGAGCCGATCTTTACGTCACCCTGGAGCCCTGCAACCACCACGGTTTAACCCCGCCCTGCACCGCCGCGATACTGGCCGCGGGAGTGGCCCGAGTGGTCGTCGCTACCCTGGACCCCAACCCCAGAGTCGCCGGCGGAGGAGCGGAGTACCTGAGGAAGAAGGGGCTGCAGGTGCAAACCGGCCTCCTGGAAGCCGAAGCCCGCCGCCTCAACGAAGCCTGGTTCAAGTGGGTGGAAACCGGCCTGCCCTTTGTCATCGCCAAGGCCGCCTGCTCCCTGGACGGCAAGACGGCCACCGCCACGGGGGAAAGCCAGTGGATCACCGGCGAGGCCTCCCGGGCCTTGGGCCACCGCCTGCGCCATGCCTGCGACGCGATATTGGTGGGTATCGGTACAGTGCTGGCCGACGACCCCCAGCTTACCGCGAGGTTGCCGACTCGGGGAGGCCGGAAGGCTATCGGGGGAGAGGGCCAGGGGTCACAGACCCCTGCCCCCTCCCCCGAACCCCCTCCCCCAACCCCATATGTTGGTGGCACAGACTTTCAGTCTGTGCCCACCGAAAACCGAAAACCGAAAACCGAAAACCCCAAAGTCAAAGACCCCATCCGCATCGTGCTGGACTCCCGCCTGCGTCTGCCTTTGACCGCCCGTGTCCTGCACCTGGAATCAACGGCTCCCACCTGGATCGCCGCCACCCCGGCGGCCCCGCCGGACAAAATCCGGGCCGTGCAGGAACTGGGCGCGGAAGTGCTCATCCTGCCGGAGGAACACGGTCGGGTGGCCCTGCAGCCGTTGCTGAGGCTGCTGGGCGAACGCCAGGTCCAGAGTCTGCTGGTGGAAGGCGGCCCCGAAGTCCTGGGGGCCTTTTTTGACCACCGCCTAGTGGACAAGTTTTACTTCTTCTTTGCCCCCAAAATCCTGGGCGGCCACCAGGCCCCCCCGGCGGTGGCCGGTCGGGGGGTTTCCAGTCTCAAGGAGGCCCTCCTGGCCAGAAACGTCACCCTCCGACGCCTGGAAAATGATATCCTGATTTATGGATATCTGTGAGGTCACGTAAAGCTAATTTAACGTCTGCGCAGGTAGGGTTGATAATTGGGGCACATCTTCAAATTTCTTCCAGCTTGCTTCTTAATTACCCGACCTCTTTTGTCAAGCAGGAGCTTGGAGGACAAGATGGTTCCCATGCAGGAGCTTGGGAACCAGAATTGCCAGGCATTACCCCGGCCCCACATGCCCCCGATAAGTCTGGCAGATTACTTTTTTAAGCCCTGCCCTTTCCAGCAGCCGCTTCACCCCTAGCATTTCCGCGGTGCCCGGCCGGACCAGGTCCTGGCGCCGGAATTCCGGGCGGTAGTCCAGCACCGTAACCTGCACTTCGGGCTGCAGGGCGGCCAGCCTGGCCCCGATGGCCGCCAGTTCCTCAGGGGATATCAGGGCGGCGTTGTAAGGCAGGCCGATACCCACAAACACCCTGCCCCACAACTCGGTGAGCAGATATTCCACCGCCTCCCAGGCCCGGGCCAGCAGGCGGGCGGCGAATCCTTCCTCCCGGATGCCGGTGATTCTCTGGAAGGTGGAAAGTTCCAGGGCCTTGAGATCGCAGCCGATGTCGGTCAGGCCTGCGGTCAGAAGCTCGTCCAGATAATCGGGGGTCAGATAGACACTGTTGGTGTCCACGTGCAGGCGGGCAGCGGGGTCGGGATTGAACTCCTTCAAATGGCTTAGGAATTCCACCAGCCAGCGGCGGTTCAGGGTGGACTCGCCCCCGCTGATGGCCATGCGCTCCACCTCGTAGCCCTGCCGGGCCCGGGTCAGGAAAACCGCAGCCAGCTCCGGGGTCAGGGGCTCGCCCCGGGAGCGGAAGGTGGTCTCCCAGTTCTGGCAGGTGGGGCAGCGCAGGATGCAGCCAGCGGCGAAACAGGCCACTTCCACCCAGCCACCCCGCCCGGCCTTGGCCTCCCAGGGGGTGCCCACCCCGCCCACCAAGTGGCCGGAGAAGCCGAATACCAGGCGTCGGGGCTCCCGGCTGGCCAGACTGGCCGGGTTCGTATCCACCACCATTCCGTCCTTGACCGGGGTGATGCAGGCGGGCTTGAGTTCGCCGTCCACCCGCACCGCGCAGGCCCAGCATCCTCCGGTGCGGCAGGGCGCAGTGAGATGGCCCTCCCCGGGGAAGATGCCGACCGTGTAGCCCTGCTGCTCCAAGGCCTGAAGCAGGGTAAGGCGTTCTGGCACCTTAACGGGCTGCCCGTCCACCGTGAGCTCCACCTCCGGCCGCACCTCCTCGGTCAGCACCAGTTCCTTGGCTTGGCTCGGACAGGCGGCCACGCAGGCGCCGCAGCCGGTGCACACTTCCTCTCCCGGACAACTGATGGCCGTGGTGCAATAGCCGCAATCATCGCAGCGGGACCGGTTCCGCCTGGCAATCCTGAATACCATAATTGCCGGTTAAGTTTTATAGTTCAGGGCGCTTTTGGGCAGGTTCTCCCCCGAGTTCATGGGCCCCGACTTCCCGGAAGACCGCCCTGCGGCCATGACCACAGCCTTTAGCTAGCTTTTGGGAAGAGGTTGGGAAGGCAAAGGGGAACCTTGCTTCAGCTCCGCCGGAGCGGCTCCTTCAGGGCCGCCACAAAATTGCCGATTTCCCTGATGGTTTCCGGCCCGGAGAACTTCGCCACCCGCTGCACGATGGCACTGCCCACCACTATCCCGTCCACCAGGGGGGCCAGCCACTGGACCTGCTGCGGGGTGGAGATGCCGAAACCTACCGCCACCGGGCACTTTACCAGATGGCGCACCTGCTCCAGCTCCTGGCCCAGCTCTGGAGGCAGTTGACTCCGGGCCCCGGTAATACCGGTCAAAGACACGTAATAAAGAAACCCTTTGGTAAGCTGCCCCAGCCTTTTGAGGCGCTCCGGCCCGCTGGTGGGCGCGGCCAGGAAGATGGGAGCCACTCCGGTCCGCAACGCTTCGGCACGCCAAGCCGCGGCCTCCTCCGGCGGCAGGTCCGGAATGATGAACCCGTCCTCCTTGGCCGTGTTTTCCAGACCATACTGCAAAATAGGGTTGTAATAGCCCATCAGGATTATGGGCAGGTCCACTTCGGCCCGCAGGCGGCCGGCCAGCCTCAACACATCTTCCAGATGCACGCCGTGTTTCAAGGCCCGGGTACTGGACGCCTGAATGGTAGGGCCGTCAGCCAAGGGGTCGGAAAACGGAATGCCCAACTCCAGCAGATCCGCCCCCCGGGAGGCAATCTCCAGGGCGATCCGGCGGCTGGTTTCCAAATCGGGATCCCCGGCGGTGATGAAGGGAATGAGGGCCTT
>JAFDHU010000054.1 GCA_019308625.1 Deltaproteobacteria bacterium | reverse complement strand
CGGGATTTTGACCCGAACCGTCTGCTGGTGTGCAACCTGTTTCCGGTGCTCTGCGTCATGCATGAAAAGGCCTGTCTGGAGCAGGCCGGTGTGTTTGACGAAAGCCTGACCACCCATGAAGACTGGGATTTGTGGATCCGGCTGTCCCTCCTGAGCGACTTCCTGCATATCCCCAAAGTCACCGGCGAATACTCCTGGAGGGAAGACGGCAGCACCATGTCCAGCGGCAGGAAGACCGACTTCCTTCGGACCATGGAAATCATCCATGCCAAGTACCAACACCTTTTAAGAGACAAACCGCACCTTAAACAGTGGCAGCGGCGGTATGTGAGGGAACTGCGGCAAAATCTGGGGCTGCCGGCCCCTGAAGGTGAAGAAACAGAGACAGAACCGGAAGAGCTTCTGAGGGAGGCCCAACTGGCCCTGGAGCGGCACAACTGGCCGGTCGCCGAAGAGCTTCTGGGAAGGCTCAGCCGATGTTATCCGGACATATTGGAAACCCATCTTACTTTAAGTGACGTCCTCACCCTGCAAGGGAAGCACCAGGAGGCCTGGGAGGTGCTGCGTACCGCCCGGCGGATGGCCCCTGACGCCCTGCCCCTGCTTACCCGCCTGGGGCTCAACTGCCGACAGAGGGGCGACCTGAACGGGGCACTGGCAGCCTACACCCGGGCTTGGCACCAGAATCCCCAGAATCCAGAGATTTTGGCCAACCTGAGCAGCGTGTGCCTGGAGCTGGGCCTGTCCTGGGAAGCCTTGGGTTACTGGCGGGAGGCCCTGCGGCAGGAACCCGGAAATGCGGAGCTCTGGCTGGGCCTAGCCGAAACAGCCCGGCGCCTGGGAGACGCCGGGACTCTGGAGGAGGCCTGCCATCAAGCTGCCCAGCTCAATCCCGGACATCCGCGCCTTAAGGACTGCTGCCGGGACCTAACCGCGGCTGACAGTGCCCCGCCGCCATCCCTTTCAAATGCAGCGAGCGCGAGCCGCCCGGCGGCCTCCATCATCATCCCGACCTTTAACAACCTGGAGCTCACCCAGAACTGCCTGGAATCCATCCGGCAGCATACCCCCCGGGAACTGTATGAGCTCATGGTGGTGGACAACGGCTCCACCGACGGCACCCGCCTCCTCCTGGAGCGTCTGGCCGCTATGGGAGAGATCAAGACCATCTTTCACGACGCCAATCTGGGGTTTGCCCGGGCTTCCAACCAGGGAGCCCGAGCCGCTCGGGGGAATTACCTGGTTTTCCTCAATAATGACACTCTGGTCACACCCGGATGGCTGGAGGAGCTGCTCCGGATCGCCGAACAGGACCCGGAGGTGGCCGCGGTGGGGGCCAAGCTCCTTTATCCGGACGACACCGTGCAGCACGCCGGGGTGGTGGTCAGCTCCCAGCGGCTGGTGTACCACATTTATCGGGGCTTCCATCGTGACCATCCCGCGGTGAACAAGGAGCGCCCCTTCCGGTTTCTTACCGCCGCCTGCCTGCTGGTCAGGCGGGAAGCCTTTTTTGCCGCGGGTCTGTTTGACGAGGAGTTTTACAACGGGTTTGAGGATGTGGACTTATGCCTGAAGCTCGCCCGGCAGGGACATAAGCTGGTATATAACCCCAAATGTGTGGTCTACCACCTGGAAAGCCAAACGCCGGGGAGGTTTGACCGGGAGGAGGAGAACTCCCGTCTGCTTCTTTCCCGGTGGCAGGAGCACCTTATCCCGGATGAGGACCGCTATTATGAGGAGGACGGCATTATTTTCCATGTGCGCCGTCAAGGGGAGGAAATTGTTCCGCTCATGTATGACGGCAACGAAAATCCCTTTTGGCGGGAGGCAGCCCAGCTGTGGGAGCGGGGTGACCTGGAGGAGGCTCGGGAATTTTATCTTAAAGCGCTGAAATTCAATCCTTACGATTCCCGGAGGTGGGGCATCATGGCGGAGCTGGCCGAGCTGTTGGAAGAAGCCGGTCACCACCGGGAGGCCGCCTCCTACCGGAGGCTCTTGGCCCGGCACCTCCATCTCCCCCCTTCCCCGGACAAGCGCGGCCTCCGGCAGGCGGCGGGATAGCCGGACTCAAACCTAAAAAGCAAGGCCGGCTCCGGAGAGAGCCGGCCTTTGCCGTTGGTTCAGTCAGGGACCTTTACCCGATGAGCAGGGGCACGATCAGCAGGGCCACGATGTTGACCACCTTGATCATGGGGTTGATGGCCGGGCCGGCGGTGTCCTTGTAAGGGTCGCCCACGGTGTCACCGGTGACCGCGGCCTTGTGAGCATCGGAGCCCTTGCCGCCATATAAGCCGTCTTCAATGGCCTTCTTGGCGTTGTCCCAGGCGCCGCCGCCGGAGGTCATGGCGATGGCCAGGAACAGGCCGGTGACGATGGAGCCGATGAGCATGCCGCCCAAGGCCACCGGTCCCAAGCCGGGGGTGAAGCCCACGATGATGGGCGACAACACCGGGATCAGGGCCGGCAACATCATCTGGCGGATGGCCGCCTTGGTGACGATGTCCACGCACTTGCCGTACTCAGGCTTGGCAGTGCCTTCCATGATACCGGGGATCTCCCGGAACTGCCGGCGCACCTCTTCCACCACGCCGCCGGCCGCCCGGCCCACGGCCTCCATGCACAGGGCCGAGAAGACATAGGGCAACAGGCCGCCGATGAACAGTCCGGCCAAGACCCGGGGATCGGACAGCTCAAAGGACAAATGCGCCGGGAAGGACCGGGAGTATTCGGCAAAGAGCACCAGCGCCGCCAAGGCAGCCGAGCCGATGGCGTAGCCTTTGGTCACCGCCTTGGTGGTGTTGCCTACGGCATCCAGGGGGTCGGTGATGTTGCGGATGTCATCCGGCAGCTCGGCCATCTCGGCAATGCCACCGGCATTGTCGGTGACCGGACCGTAGGAGTCAATGGCCACGATGATGCCGGTCATGGAAAGCATGGCCACGACTGTCAGGGCGACCGCATAGAGTCCAGTGCCGGGATGAGCCATGCCACCGCCCAGGCTGAAGGCCGCCAGAATGGCCGCCACAATCACCAGCACCGGCAGGGCGGTGGACATCATGGACACCGCCAGACCCTGGATGATGTTAGTGGCGTGACCAGTGGTGGAAGCCAAGGCAATCTTCTTCACCGGGGAGAAGCTCTTGGAGGTGAAGTACTCGGTGATCATCACGATTAAACCGGTGACGATGATGCCGATCACCGCCATCAGAAACACGTTAAACGCGGGGATGGCATAGCCGTCCTTGGCCGTCACGCCGGTCATGAATTTCTGGGCCAAGGGATAGAAAGCGATGACCGCCAGAATCCCGGAAACCGCCAGGCCCTTGTACAGGGCGCCCATGATGTACTGGGATTTGCCCAGTCGCACGAAGAAGGTGCCGATGATGGAGGCGATGATGGCTACCCCGCCGATGAGCATGGGGAAGTAAACCGCCATGGGCTGTTCCGAGCCGTAAACTGTGTGCCCCAGGAGCATGGCGGCCACGATGGTGACCACATAAGTCTCATACAGGTCGGCGGCCATGCCGGCGCAGTCGCCCACGTTGTCGCCCACGTTGTCAGCGATCACCGCCGGGTTACGGGGGTCGTCCTCCGGGATGCCGGCTTCCACCTTGCCCACCAGGTCGGCGCCTACGTCCGCGGCCTTGGTGTAGATGCCGCCGCCCAACCGGGCAAAGACGGAGACCAGGGAGCAGCCGAAGCCCAAGCCCACCAGGTAGTAGAGGGCGTGTTTGGGGTCAACCGCGGAGACAAACTTGTAGTAGCCAGCCACGCTCAGGAGAGCCAAGCCCACCACCAAAAGACCGGTAACCGAACCGGCCCGGAAGGCGATCTTTAAGGCATGGGCCAGACTGGTGAACGCAAGCCGATGGCCACGTACTTGCCCAGCCCGAAGAGCAGGACAAACAAGATCACCCCCACCAGGGCCACAGTTTTATACTGCCGGTTGAGATAAGCGCTGGCGCCTTCCTGAACCGCGGCGGAGATTTCCTGCATCCGGGGTGAGCCGGGATCCTGCTTTAACACCCAGGTGGTGGTGAACATGCCGTAGGCTACTCCCAGCAAACCGCATATCAAGGCAAAATTGACAATATTCATCCGGTACTACCCTCCTTTGGACTTTTTATTTTTCCAGAATTATTGGCCACTTAAGCCTGTTTTAAGCATCACCTCCTCGCCACCCTGGCTGACCGCTTCCACGGACACTGACCGGATATAAATTAATAGCCTATTCCGAAAGGAAATGTAAAGGAAAAATTTCACAAAGCTGAAGGACAGCGACGGGCGTCATTTTGGGGGGAGCACCCTAACCGGCCAGCGGACCGCCACCGAAGCAATTCAGAAGTGGCGAAGGCATCGGCCCGCCTTTCCACCTCAAGCTTCAAACTCTGCAGCTCCCGACGGCGGCGGTGGGTGCGACGCCCGCCGGACAAGGCGGTGTTGATGGAGGCGGAAATAAAGCACACATTGCCAGCTTCCGGGGTATGGCCGATTTCATGCAAAAACAGAAAAGGGTGCACCTCCTCGGGCTTGAGTTCAAAGCCCAGCTCCTCGCTAAGACGCCGGGCCGTCTCCGGCAAGGGCAAGTCCGGGTTCAGGTATATGCGGTAGCCACCCAAGGGGGAGAATTCCAGGGTGGAACAGGCCAGACAGCCGGGCTTCCAGTGCTCGGAGGCAGCGCCTTTGAACCCGATGTACCGAATCCGGTATTTCCTGGCATAAGGAAGCAGCCAGTGGAAGTCAATGAGCCGGTTGAGGCGGCGGAGCTTTTCCAGCATCTCTTCGGCTTCATCAAGGTAGAGGCCATCCGGCTCCCTCTGCCAACGCAACTCCAGCTGCAACCGCCAAGGCAGTTCCAGAATTGCGGTTTGTCGGCCGAAGCGGTAGACCACCCCCCAAGCCCGGACGGCGGCCAAGGTCAGCAAGGCTCCGGTCGCCGCCCCGAGACCCACCAGAACCATAGATGAGAAAGAAAATTCCCCCATTGCCTACCTCCAAAACAGGCGAAGGATTCGGTTCGCCGGAACCCTTGCTCAATCGGAGGACCCCCGGGAAGAGTTTCGGGTATAAGGAATCTGATGCGGCGGTTCCTCCGCCAAGGCGGTGCTTTCCGATTCTGCCGGGGACTCCTCCGGGGCGGACTCGGCCACCACCACCCCGTGGCGTTCAGCCAGATACTGCAGGTAACGGAGCTCCAGGGCCTTCTTTTGCAGGCGGTAATTGAGAAAGAGACGCAGGGGGAAGTACAGACAGGCCAAAGCCAGCAGGGCCGCCAGCAGATAGACGCCGCCCAGCCCTAATCCCTGCAGGAGCCAGTGGAGGCCGTCCAGAATCAGGCCACCGAACAGCATCAGCCCCAGGAAAACCAAAAGGACTGCCACCCCGGCAAAAAAGCCCAGCTGCCGGCAGGAAATTTTCTTCTGGGGCACCCGGGCCGTGTCTGCTTCAGTCTCAGGGGCCAAGGCCTGGAAGCCCCGCACAATCACCCCGAAGAGAAACACCAAGGCAATGGGCGCGGCGAAGGCCACCAGCAGGTATTCCTTCCAGGGAAAGGGCACCACCTTCACCGGCCCCCCTAGCAGGCCCTCATCCATCTGCCAGATGAGGGTGAAGACCAGGATCAGCACCTCCACCAAGGCCACCACCACCAAAAAGCTGTTGAACAGATAGCGGCGCTCCCGAGGGTCGTAGAAATTGAAAAACTTGGGCATCTTGCCCCGGCTTTCGGATATGAAGGAGTATCACCCTACTTACGGTTAGAAGGCCCTGTTGCCTCAGGCCAAAAACGCCTTGCTTGCCTGACAGTCAAACCTTGATGGCGTTTTCGCCCGCCGGTAAGGCGAGCCAGTAGAGGAAGGCGGCCAAGACCAAAGTCAGCAGATTCTCGCTGATGGCCGCCGGCCCCACCTCCCGTTGAAAAAGCAGGCCGCAGCCGCAGTCAATCTTGAGGCCCCGAGCCACCGTCACCACCATGACCAGGGTAAAGACGGCCTCCAGCCCGGTGAGGATCAGCAGGCAGCTCCGGCGCTTGACGCCTCCCAGCAGGAACCTGCCGGAGTCGAGTCCCAGGGCCGTTAACATCCGGCCCAAGACTTCGCCCAGGTATCCCACCACCAGAAGGAAACCCGTGATCAGTTCCACCCAGGGCACCACTGCGGCCACCACCCCCACCAGGGCCTGAGGGAGCAGCCGGTATCCCATGACCGCCTCGGCAAACTGAAACGGGGCCAAGTGCTTTTGCAAACCGGCGTAAAAAAATACCGCCCCCAGACCCAATCCCAAAAGGGTGGTGCCAGCCCCCAGCCAGACGCTGTGCCGCCATCTGGCCCTCAAATCCCGGTGCACCGCCGCCAGGAAAAAAGACGCATTTTTCATGCTTCACCGGCTACAACAGGGTATCCACAGGGTAACCGGCTTCATCCCAGGACCGAAAGCCTCCCAGATAGGCCTCCACCCGGGCGAAGCCCAGGGCCTGGAGCTTCTCCGCCACCTTGAGGGCGTTGTCGCAGGCCTTGGAGCCGCAGTATACCACCAGGGGGCGGTCCTTGGGAATTTCCGTCCAGGGCGGCTTGTCCAGCGCCTCCCAGTCGCCGGGCGGCAGGTTGATGGCACCTTTGATATGCAGTTCAGCGTATTCGTCAGGCTCCCGGGCATCCACGAACAGGGCCTGACCTTTTTCGTACAGCGCCAAGGCCTGGGCCAGATTGACGGTCTTCACTCCCTGGAAGCGCACCAGGCGCCGGGATTCCCTCACCTTGGCCAAGTAGGCCGGCAGCTCCCCTCGCCAGGCCAGACACACCATGGGCCAGTGCTGCACCAGTCCGAAGAAAACCGCCAGCACCAAAAGGTAGCCCGCCCAGGCCAGATCGCCCACCCAAACTGATTTTTTCATGGGGTTCCGGGCCTGCCCTCTGTGCCACCGGCCGGTTTATCCAAGGCCTCCGCCACCTGCCCGGCACTGGGGTACTTTTTCCCTTGAAAATAGAGGCTTATGGGCAGGAAGCCTTCATCCTCCCGGGCAAAGCCCCCTTCCCGGGTATGATGGTAGTAGCGCCATACCCGACCGGCCTTGAGGTCGGCCAGCAGGATGTTTTTCCCATCCGTGACGAGCTGGTATCTCAGGGCGGGAACCTTCGGGAAGCCGGCTTTGACAGCCGCCGCTCCGACCTTCTCAGGCGTCAAGGCCAGGGGCTGCTGCCTGACGGTTTCGGCCACCCGCCGGGCGATCTGATTTTCCAAATACGGGCCATAAAGCCAGAAGGCGCTCGCGGCTACGACCCCGATGAGTAAGGCAATGGTGAAACTCCAGCCCTGGCGTTTCGCCACCTGGCACCCCCTTGTCCTGAATAAAGGGATTGCTGCTGCCCCCGGCCTGCCGTGCCAAGTAAGCCACGAGCCGGCTCCCAGGGGTTTGATTAAATATTATACCTTGATTTTACCGGGAATCAAAAAGCTTCCAGAGCCCGCCACCTCCCACTTGCCTTCTTTTGACAATCCCGTACAATGGGGCAGTGAACCTGCCATGGCCGGTAATTCTGTCAGCACTGCCCCTGCCATCGCTGCCATCGCCTTTGATTTGGGCAACGTCCTTATCCGGGTGGACCACCACCGCTTCTGCCGCCGTCTGGGAGAAGCGGCCGGTGTCTCCCCCTGGGAAGTCTATGAACAGGTCTTCGCCAGCGGCCTGGAGCCGGCTTATGACACCGGCCGCCTGTCTTCGCAGGAATTCTTCCAGGAGGTGTGCCGCCGCTTCCGGATTGACCTGCCCTTCGCTCTGTTCGCCCAGTGGTGGCAGGACATTTTTGATCCCCTGGAGAGCATGGACGAGGTGGTAGAAGAGCTGTCCCGCCGTTTTCCCCTGTTTCTGGTATCCAACACCAATGCCCTGCATTTTCCCCACGTCCACCAGCGGTTCCCCGTCCTCCACCGTATGCGGCGCTTTATCCTCTCCTACCAGGTGGGCAGCCGCAAACCCGAACCGGGCATCTATCAGGCGCTTATCCGGGAAATCCCCTGCGCCCCGGGGGAGTGCCTGTTTGTGGATGATTTAGCCCCTTTCGTGGCCGCGGCCCGCCGCCACGGCCTGAGGGCCTGGCAGTTTTCCACGCCGGAGGACTTTCGCCGCCGGCTGCGGCAACACGGGCTTTATTAGCCTCAGGGGCCTTTCTTGCGGGAGAGGTCGGGAGGTTCCAGACTTGCTCAAAACGGCTTGCCGACGGCCTTGTCCAAGCGGGCCTCGGCAATGCGGTAGTCCAACAGGGCCCGCACGTGGTCCAGATCGGCTCGGGCAAACTGTACCTGGGCGTCGGTCACTTCGATGATGTTGCCCACCCCGGCCCGATAACGCCCCCAGGCCAGGCGCAGGTTCTCCGCCGCTGATTCCTTGGCCTTGGCCCGGGCCTTGATGACCTCCCAGGCGGACTTGACATCCAGGTAGCTCTGCTCCACCTCCTTCATGACCTGCAGGGCCAGGGACTCCCCGTTGGCCAGGGTGGATTTGAGCTGTGCCTTGGCCTGGCGCACGGAGTGATAAGTGCTTAAGCCCTCAAACAGGGGAAAGGTCACCCCGGCGCCCACCCACCACTCGTCATCCAGGGTATTGCGGGAACCCTCCCAGCCATAGGCGGCGAAGGTGTTGAAGGAGGGGTAATAACCCGCCCGGGCCACCCGGAGGTTGGCTTTGTCGCTCTCCTGCTGGTAGCGGTTCCGGCGGATCTCCGGCCGTTGCCGCAGGGCCTGCGACTTCAACTCCTCCAGAGAAAGAAGCCTGGGCGCCACCTCCAGGGTGTCCTCCACTTCTCGGTAAGGCCAGGTTTTCAGACCCATGGCGGTCATCAGGGTGACCTGGGCCACCTCGGCCAGATTTTTGGCCCGGATCAGCTCGGCCTCGGCATTGGCCAGGTTGGCCTCCGCCTTGGTGACGTCAATCTTGGCCCGCAGACCCACTTTATAGAAGCCTTTGGCCTGCTTCAGGAGCTCCCGGTTCTGGCGCACGTTCTCCTTAGCCACCCTGACCGCCCGCTTGGCAGCCAGATACTGAAAATAGGCAGTGCGGGTGTCCAGCACCACCTGCTGCCGGGCGTTGGCATAGTCTGCCGCGGCCTGCTTGTGTTGGGCTTTGGAGCCGGCCACCTGACCGGTGGTCTTGCCGAAGTCATAAATCAGTTGATTGAAGGAAAACCGATAGACCTCAAAGCTGTTGATTTCCTTTTCAAAGGAGATGGGGGAGCTGACCCCGCCGGGGATGGCCACGGCTGCCTGTCCCCGGGCGGTGCGGGCAAAAGCGTTACCGTAAAAGTAGGTGCCGCTGAAGGAGACCTGGGGCAGCAGGGCCGCCCGGCTGACCCCGATCTGTTCCTTGGCCGCGTGCATGCGTTCTTTGGACTCCGCCACGGCCGGGTTCCGCTTGAGGGCCACCTGAATGGCTTCCTCCAGGGTCAGGCGGCCCCGGAGGTCCTTGGCCAAGGCCGGGCCGGCTGCCAGAAAAATCCCGGCTGCCACGGCAAAACCGCAGAATCTCACCAGAGCTTTGGCCATGGTTGGCAAACACCCTCCCTGTCACAAAGTCAGCGGTTTCCTTCTGGCCCGCTTGGATGGCGGCCTGCTTATCAGGTTGGACGCTAGGGCTGCAATTTTATTAACCTGCAGGCGCAGGCGAACCCCTGTCAAGACCTATGAAAGCACATTCGCAACGGCCAGGGCAACCCTGAAAAGCGGGTTTTTGCCGGGAAGCTGGCTCACCATGAGGGCCTGCGGCCACGAACTTCCGCGGCCTGCTCCAAGGCATAGGCAGTTTGCAGTACCACCGGTTCCCCGAAGGGCGGACCCAGTATCTGCAGGCCGATGGGCAGGCCGGCCCGGCTGAAGCCGCAGGGCACAGAGATGCCGGGAATGCCGGCCAGATTCACGGAGATGGTAAAAATATCGGAGAGATACATGGTCAGGGGGTCGGCCACCAGCTCCCCCAGTCGGGGGGCCGGGGTGGGGGCCACCGGGGCGGCCAGCACCTGGCACCGTTCCCAGGCCGCCTCAAAGTCCCGGCGGATCAAGGTGCGCACCTGGGAGGCCTTGCGGTAATAGGCCTCGTAGTAGCCGGCAGACAAGGCATAGGTCCCCAGCATGATGCGTCGCCGCACCTCGGCCCCGAAACCCTGGGTCCGGGTATGGGCGTACATCTCCAGCAGGTTGGCCCCTGAATGCCGGAAGCCGTATTTCACCCCGTCATAGCGGGCCAGATTGGAGGAAGCCTCAGCGGTAGCGATGATGTAGTATGCCGCCACGGCGTAGTCGGTGTGGGGCAGGCTGATCTCCACCAGTTCGGCGCCCAGCCCCTCCAGGGTGGCCAGGGCCCCCCGCACCGCGGCCTCCACCTCCGGGTCCAGCCCGCCGCCGAAATACTCCCGGGGCACCCCCACCTTCAGGCCTTTAATATCCCGACCCAGGGTTTCCAGGTAATCCGGCACAGCCACCGGCGCCGAAGTGGAGTCCCGGGGGTCGTACCCGGCCATGGCCTTCAGCAGCAAAGCGGCATCCCGCACCTCCTTGGTCAGGGGCCCCACCTGGTCCAGGGAGGAGGCATAGGCCACCAAACCGTAGCGGGATACCCGCCCGTAGGTGGGCTTCAGGCCCACCACGCCGCAATGGGAGGCCGGCTGGCGGATGGAGCCGCCGGTATCCGAGCCCAGGGCGGCGACACACAAATCCGCAGCCACCGCCGCGGCCGAGCCGCCGCTGGAGCCCCCGGTGATGTGCTCCGGATTCCAGGGATTGCGGCTGGGACCGAAGGCCGAATTTTCCGTGGAGGAGCCCATGGCGAACTCATCCATGTTGACCTTGCCCAAAAAAATGGCCCCTTGCTGCCTAAGCCGGGCACAGACGGTAGCGTCATAGGGCGGAATGTAGTTCTCCAGGATGCGGGAGGCGCAGGTGGTGCGCAGACCCTCGGTCACCAGCACATCCTTGACCGCCAGGGGGATGCCAGTGAGCGGGGTGCCCTCCCCTCGGGCCAGCCGGGCTTCGGCTTCCCGGGCCTGAGCCAGAGCCCCGTCTTCATCCACCGTGATATACACGTTGAGCGCCGGGTTCTGGGCGGCAATGCGGGATAGGAGCTGCTCGGTCACTTCCACCGGGGAGACCTCCCGCCGGGCCAGCCGGGGCGCCAGACTGCTGATACTCAGGGAATGCCAGGATTCGGACATGAACTGCCTCCCTCAGATCACCCGGGGCACCACAAAGGCCCCTTCCTCGCGCTCCGGGGCATTGGCCAGGCCTCCGTGTCCACCTGCTCCAACTTGGCCATGTATTCCAGGATGTCATTCAACTGCCGGGTGAAGCTCTCAATTTCCTCAGGCTTGAGGCTGAGACGTGCCAGCCCCGCCACATGCAGCACCTCTTCTTGGGTAAGGGCCATAACTTTACTCCGTGAGCCGAAAATCCGGACCGCGCCGCCACCGGAAATTAACAGACCAAAGCTGCGGCCTCTCTATTAAGATAAATCCCGCCCGGGGAGGACGTCCGTCTGAGGACGTCCGTCTGAGGAGGAAGACGCTTTCTTGGTTCAGCCTTATTATCTCTCATTGGTTGATTTCTTGTCATTCTGAGGCCCCTTAGGGCCGAAGAATCTAAAGCCTTCGCCTGCGGCTCAGGGTGGCCAGGTGAATTCTCTTTTTGCCCTTAATATATACCCGAAAAGGGCGCCGGGGGATACCTGGAGAGGCCCTCTCTCGCTTTTTTACCCGGCGGGGTTCCCCTACGGCCCCTGGGAAAATCCACCTGGCCGGTCTTAGCACTTGCAGGATGCGGTGGGTTATGATACCAAGTAGCAGGAACAATTCCTGAATTCTGGAGCCTCCAGAAACCCGTCTCGCCTCAT
>JAFDHU010000053.1:6300-13906 GCA_019308625.1 Deltaproteobacteria bacterium | reverse complement strand
GGTCAGGGGCAGGTCTTTGGCCCAGCGGCCCTGGTTGAGGCCCTCCTCCACTTTGGCCAGGACCGCCAAGGCGGCGGCGGAGGCCTTGCAGCCGGATTTGGCCTTTTTTTCCAGCTTCACCCGCTGGCGGGACAGGATCTCCAGATCGGCCAGCAAAAGCTCGGTTTCCACCACCTCCACATCCCGCACCGGGTCCAGACTCCCCAGGGGGTGGGGACACCTGGGGGAATCAAAGCAGCGCACCACGTGCACCAAAAGGTCGGTGTCCCGGATGTAGGCCAGGAACTGGTTGCCCAGACCTTCGCCCTTGGAGGCCCCGGAAATAAGCCCGGCCACGTCCACAAACTCAATGGTAGTAGGGGTCAAGCGCTCCGGCTGGAGCAGCTCCCCCAGGACCTGCAGATGCGGGTCGGGCACCGGCACCACCCCGATGTTGGGGTTGATGGTGCTGAAGGGGTAAACCGCGGTCTCCGCCCCGGCCGCGGTCAGGGCGTTGAAAATGGTGGTCTTGCCCGCGTTGGGCAGGCCGATGATGCCGCAGCGCCAGCTCATGGTTTGGTTTTCCGTTTTCCGTTTTCGGTTTTCGGTTTTTTCCGCCGCAGGTTGCTTAAATTAACCCCTGAAAACTGAAAACGGAAAACTCAAGTACGCCAGATGCCCGGGATTTTGGTGCCACAGAAGCGGCACTTGCCATCTTTCAGATTCACTTCCCCCACCATGTAGCCCCGGCGGGCGATGATCAGCTTGCCGCAGTGGTGGCAGTGAGTGTTCTCCGCCGGGTGGCCCGGCAAATTACCCAGATACACATACTTCAGGCCCTCCTTCAGGGCGATTTCCCGGGCCTGCTCCAGGGTGCTCACCGGCGTGGGGTAATGGTTTTTCATCTGGTACAGCGGGAAGAAGCGGGAGAAATGCAATGGGGTGAGGGGCCCCAGTTCTTCCCGGATCCAGCGGCACATGGCCTGAAGCTTCTCCGGCTGGTCGTTTTTCTCGGGAATGACCAGGTTGACCACTTCCACATGGACCCCCAGCCGGCGCAGAGTCTTCAAGGTGTTCAGGACGGGCTCCAGCTCGCCGTCCACCAGCTCCTGGTAAAAGGAGTCGTCAAAGGCCTTGAGGTCTATGCAGGCCGCGTCCAGCACTTCGGCCAGTTGGGCCAGGGGCTCAGGGGAGACATAGCCGGCGGAATGGCAAACGTTCAGGATACCCGCTTTTTTGGCCAGACGGGCGGTATCCAGCATATATTCATAGAATACCACCGGCTCCACATAGGTATAGGCAATGGTAGGGCAGTCGGCCTTCCGGGCCCCGGCCACCACTTCCTCCGGGGGCAGGTCTTGGTTGTAGGTCTCTTCGGGTTTGGCCTGGGAGATTTCCCAATTCTGGCAAAAGATACAGTGCAGGTTGCAGCCCGCAGTGGCGATGGAGAAGGACGGGGTGCCCGGCAGGACGTGGAAGAACGGCTTCTTCTCAATGGGGTCCACATGCACTGCACAGGGGTTGCCATAAACCAGGCTGTAATACACCCCTTTGCGGTTTTCCCGCACCCCGCAGTCGCCCCGCTCCCCCGGCTTGACCTCGCAGTTGCGGGGGCATAGGAGGCATTTCACTTTTTGGTTGACCCGCACTTGGTAGAACAGGGCGGGGTAGGGCTTGACATAGCCCTGACGCATCTGCTGGGGAAAGAAGGGAAAAAGGGGAACGGGCAGGGACAGGACAGCCAGGGTGCAGGTGCTTTGCCGGAGAAAGGTACGGCGGTCCAGGCGCCATTGCCCCGGGTCCCAGGACCTGGTGTTCATCTGGCTGCGCCTTTCATGGCGAAAATTTCCAGAGCTCGAAGCTAAGGAAGATCTCCTTCAAACCCGAGAAAAGAGGGGGTGCGAATTGGCTGATTGGGGCGAGGCTGGCCGGAAGGCGGGCGGCCGGTTAGACCCGATGGCCGTTGATGCGGTTGCGCAACACCCCCGAAGTCTTGAAAACCACTACCTTTCGGGCCCGAAGAATGAGGTTTTCCTTTGTCTGTGGATTTCTGCCTCGCCGGGCATTCTTGTGCCTGACCGAGAACTTGCCAAAGCCGCTGATGAGCAGGTCCTCCCCCTGGGCCAGGGTTTCCTTGATGATGCTCAACACCCGTTCCACCACTGCCCGGGATTCCTGCTTGCTGAGACCTGCCTGAGCCTGCAAACGGGTAATAAGTTTTTCTTTGGTGAGGGCCATGGCTTGTGTGACAAGACCGGTTGGTCGGTTCGTTAAGCTGTTAATAATGGTAAATAAATAGGCAATCGGTGTCAAGCATTTTTTCCGGGGCGCCGGGGCGGCTCCTTGACCGTTGGGGGGCTGGCAGCATTACTGAAATACCTGAGCCCGAAATTCAGAGCCCGGAATTTACAGGCATCCACGCATTTGAGACACATGATGCAATCAGGGCTGCCCTGGTCCCGATAGGCCGCTACCCCGGTGGGGCACACCTTGACGCAGGATTGGCAGTGCACGCAGTTGCCTTCAATATATTCCACCCGGATAAGGGTAGTGCGGTTGAACAGCCCGTAGAAGGCCCCCAGGGGACACAGGGTGCGGCAGAAGAACCGGCTGATGAACACCGTCAGGACGAGGACCAGGGCCATGATGATGAACTTGTTCCAGAAATAAAAGCCCAAAGTCTGCCACAGTGAGGGTTTCAGAGCCAGCAGAGGCAAGGCCGCGGTGAGGGTGCCGGCCGGGCAGATGAGTTTGCAGAACCAGGGATGCCCCAAACCGAAGTGGTCAATGAGCAACAGGGGCATAAGGATCACCGTCACCACCAGGACGACGTACCGGAGGTACCGCAAAGGAGGCCATAGGGAGAACTTGGGGGTGGGAATCTTGTAAAGCAGGTCCTGGATGAAGCCGAAGGGGCAGAGCCAGCCGCAGGGCAGGCGGCCCACCAGGGTGCCGATGAAGCCCAAGTAGCCCAACACCATGGCCCCGGTATAGGGAAAGGCCCCCGAGGAGGTGTAGCGGATGCTGGCGATGAAGTTCTGGATTGCACCCACCGGACAGGAAAACAGAGCGGCGGGACAAGAGTAACAGTTGAGGCCGGGATGGCAGATGGCCTTGAGGGGGCCCTGATAGATGACGGGACCACCGAAGGGAAACAACAAATAAGAGTTGGTCCCCAGGGCCACCACGGTCTGGATGAACCGCCGGAAGGCCGACATTCATCCTACCCCGATGCAGGCCAGGCAGATGGTGCTTCCCAGGTTCATGAGATACTCTATATCGCCGGTGTTGACCCCCAAAAGAAACAGCAGCAGAAAAAAAATAATGAGCGCAATGGCTTTGCGGGGCATCTCAGACCTCCTGGAGCGCCGAGGCTGGGTAGGGAAAGACGGCGTCTCCTGCAAAAATTATTATACTCGGACACCGCGGGCAAGAGGGGAGGGATAATTTTCATATTTTCTCCTTTTACTTATTGACATATTGTAATTCATAAATATTATAATACTCAAATGCAAGCAGGAACGGAGCAACTCACCGCAGACCGCCTGGAGAAAGCCGCCCGCTGTCTGAGGGTCCTGGCGCACCCCACCCGGCTTTGGCTCATCCATCTGCTGGGGGAGGGCGAGCGCTCGGTCCAGGAGCTGGAGAGACTGGTGAACGCCTCGCAATCCAGCGTCTCCCAGCACCTGAACCTGCTTAAGGATAAGGAAATCCTGGAGTCCCGACGAGTGGCCCAGCAGGTGTTTTACCGGGTCAAGGAGCCCCGGGTGATGCGGCTGCTGGATCTTACCCGGGAGCTGTTCTGCAAAGATTGAGGCGGCAGAACCGTTGATGGTTGAAGGTCCGGCGGCGTCCTCGGCGCCGGCTGGAGGCAGCGGATTGCGGTTTCGCCAGGGCGGCTCCGACTTGCCTCACCGGTCACCCAAAGGAGAAGGCCAAGTGAATGAAAAAAAGGAAAAGGCTTGTTTCATCTGTTCCCGGAACACCCTGGACGGCGCCTACCCGGCGCTCATCCTGGGCATCAACGCCGCCCGGCTGGGCATGGAGGCCAAAGTGTTCTACACCTTCATGGGCATTAATCTGGTACGCCGGGGCGGGGTGGAAAAGGCCAAATTCATCCCTCCGGGAGTCATGGGCGCGGTGCCCGGCATGTCCAGCCTGGCCACAGCCATGATGAAGAAAAAGGCCGAGAAGGCTCACATCCCCTCCCTGCCCGAACTCATGGAGATGGCCCAACTTGAGGGGGTGGAACTCATCGCCTGCAAAATGACCGTGGACATGATGGAAATCAAGGAAGAGGAACTGCTAGATGGCGTTCCCGTCTGGACCGCGGAGGATTTTGTGAGATACGCCAAGGACGCCAACCTGTGCTTGTTCACCTGAGGGGGAATCCCGGCCAGGGAAGCCGGCCTTGGAGTCTCCTTCTCCTCGGGGCCGTGACTATTTTGGCCAGCTGCCAAGCTTCTCTTGCATCACCTCCTGGGTTGTCCTAACATGTAGGGAACAGGGTGGTGCAAGGAGGTGCACATGGGCAAAAAGGCCTTGATTGTGGCTGACATGCTGAATGATTTCATAGATCCCCAGGGGGCCCTGTATGTGGGCCCGGCCGGCCGGGAAATCATCCCCTTTATCGCCAAGAAAATTGAAGAGGGCCGGGCCGCGGGCGACTTGGTGATTTTCCTGTGCGATGCTCATGACCCGGAAAACGGGGAGTTCAGGCTTTTCGGGCTTCATGCAGTCAAAGGCACCTGGGGCGCCGAGGTCATCCCTGAATTGGTGCCCCAGCCCGGAGACCACCGGGTGGAAAAAACCAGCTACAGCGGCTTTTATCAGACGGGGCTGGAGGACCTGCTGCGGCGGGAGCAGGTGGAAGAAGTGGGGGTGATGGGGGTGTGCACCTCGATCTGCGTCATGGAGACGGTAAAGGAGCTGTTTTACCGGAAATTTTCCGTGGTGGTGTACAAAGACGGGGTGGCGGATTTTGACCCCCAGGCCCATGCCTTTGCCCTGAAGCATATGGAACGCGTGTTCGGGGCCAAAGTGGTTTAGCTCCCCTCTCGCCCCCCCGGGCTGCGCCTTCCTGAAGGTGAGCCGGGGGTTTCTTTTTTGCCCCTCCCTTCCCCTGGAGGGCCTTGGTTCCGCCAGGAGTCCGCGGCCAGGCTTTTCCTTTGATTTCTCCTTGGTTGCCTGCCCTCCCTGTGATACTATTAAGCCGTCAAATCAAGGCCTTTGGATAGTATGAATTCCATCGACATATGGATTCTGGCGGGGGTGCCGGTTACCTCTTTTGTGGTGGCCCTGTCGGGAGCCATGATGCCCGGGCCCCTGCTCACCGTGACGGTGGGGGAATCTGCCCGCCGGGGCTTCTGGGCCGGCCCGCTGATTATCGTGGGTCATGCCGCCTTGGAGCTGGCCTTGGTGCTCCTGCTCCTCATCGGACTGGGGGCTTGGCTGCACCGACCCTGGATTTTGGGGGTGGTGGGCCTGAGCGGCGCCGGGGTGCTGGCTTGGATGGGGCTGGGACTGGTCAAAGCCTCCCGCCACAGTCGCTTGGAATTTGACTCCCAGACCGCCGGCGGCCTGCACCCGGTATGGGCCGGGGTGCTCATGAGCCTGGCCAACCCTTACTGGCTCCTGTGGTGGCTCACCATCGGCCTGGGTTACGTCCTGTTTTCCGCCAAATTCGGCCTCTTCGGGGTATTTTTGTTTTTTATCGGGCACATTCTGGCCGACTTTGCCTGGTACAGCCTGGTGTCCGCCGCGGTGGCCCAGGGTCGGCATTTTCTTTCGGACAAGCTCTACCGCGGCTTCCTGGCTGGCTGCGGGGTGTTCCTGGTGGCTTTCGGCGGCTACTTCGGGATTCAGGGAGTGAAATTTCTGCTGGCGGCCCTGCCAGCCTGACTGCAGGTTGTTTGTCGGAAAGCAACTTATTCTCCCTGAGAATTTCATTCGGCAAGAAAGGGCATGCATGGGGTTAATCCAAAAATGTCTGATTGTGGGCTTGTTGCAGGCCAATTGCTATGTTTTGGGGGACGAGGAGACCAGGGAGGCGGTGGTTATTGATCCCGGGGGGGATGAAGACCAAATTTTGCAGGTTTTACACCAGCACCGCCTGCAACTCAAGCTGATCATTGACACCCACGGCCATTTTGACCATGTGGACGCCAACCAGCCGTTGAAGGAGGCCACCGGGGCGCCCATTGCCATCCACCCGCTGGACGCTCCCATGTTGTCCCGGCCCTCCCAGGAGGCTTTGTTTTTCACGGGAAACAGGGTGCGCCGGTCCCAGGCCGACGTGCTTCTCAATGAAGGGGACATCGTCAGCTTCGGGAAGTTCCGACTGAAGGTGCTGCACACCCCGGGGCATACTCCGGGGGGCATTTCCCTGGTCATGGAAAACCAGCCCTTGGTCTTTGTGGGAGACACCCTGTTCGCCGGGTCCATCGGCCGCACGGACTTTCCCGGCGGCGATTTTAAGGCCCTGATCAACGGGGTGCGGCAGAAGCTCTTCCCCCTGGGGGACCATTACGTGGTCTATCCGGGACATGGCCCCGCGACAACCATCGGCCAGGAGCGGAAATATAATCCGTTTTTTTAAGTTTTCGGTTTTCGGTGGGAATAATCGGCCATAACCATCATGACATGGGCTGTATGGTCGCAGGTTCAGGCCTGTTATCCGGTTCTTTTCTGTAGTTCTCACCCTGGCAAGGACAGATTTTATGGCCTCTGGCTGCTGTGAAACAAACTCTGTTTCTGTTGGAAGGCATGAAATGATGCACTTCGCTGACAAACGAATTTTGCTGGGAGTTTCCGGGGGCATTGCGGCCTACAAGGCGGTGGAACTGGCCCGGCGGCTGGTGACGGACGGGGCCCAGGTCAAGGTGGTGATGACCCCAAGCGCCACCGAATTCGTCACCCCCCTGACTTTCGCCGCGCTGACCGGGCAGACCGTGGGCACCTCCCTGTTCGGGCCCGGTATCCATCCCCTAGAGCACATCTGGCTGGGGCAGAAGGTGGACGCCATCGTCCTGGCGCCGGCCACCGCCAATCTCATCGGCAAGCTGGCCCACGGCATCGGCGATGACCTGCTGACCACCATTCTCTTGGCCGCCACCCGGCCCATTTTGGTCTGCCCGGCCATGAACTGTGAAATGTATGACAATCCCACGGTCCAGGACAATCTGGCCCGCCTGCGGCAGCGGGGCCTGTGGGTGCTGGAGCCCGAGCCCGGGCCCCTGGCCTGCGGCGCGGTGGGCTTTGGCCGCCTGCCGGAGGTGGAAAACATCCTTCAGGCCCTGGCGCGGCTGGTGAGCCTTCAGGATCTGGCCGGCCGCTACCTCCTGGTCACTGCCGGCCCCACCCACGAGGACCTGGACCCGGTGCGCTATCTCACCAACCGCTCCAGTGGCAAGATGGGCTACGCTGTGGCCCGGGCGGCCTGGCGGCGGGGCGCCCGGGTGACCCTGATCAGCGGCCCCACCCACCTGCCACCGCCCTATGGCGTGGACTTCGTCCCGGTGCGCTCGGCGTTGGATATGATGGGGGAGGTGGTGAGCCGGTTTTCCACCTGCGACGCCCTGATCATGGCCGCGGCAGTGGGCGACTACCGCCCGGAGAGTCTGGCGGC
>JAFDHU010000053.1:0-6276 GCA_019308625.1 Deltaproteobacteria bacterium | reverse complement strand
CAGGCCATCAGGGACCTGAAAGGCGGACAGATCATCATCGGCTTTGCCGCGGAAACCCACGACCTGATCAAGGAAGCCAGTCGGAAGCTCGAGGAGAAGAACCTGGACCTCATCGTGGCCAACGACGTGAGCCAGCCGGACTCCGGCTTTGCCGCGGATACCAACGAAGTGACCTTGGTGACCGCGGATAGCGAGCCGGTGGCCCTGCCTCTGCTCAGCAAGGACGAAGTGGCCGACCGCATCCTGGACTGGCTGGTGCTGCGGCTGAAAACGGAGACCGGCGGGGCGGCCGATGCCTGAGGATCCCGGGCAGGAGCTGGCCGAACTGGTGAGCCGTTTGAAGGAATGGCTCCGGTACCAGGGCCGCCTGGGCTGGGCGGGCGTCACGGTGGCCGCAAAGTCCCGGCCACAGAGCGAGGAAGATGCAAGCCAGGAACGCCTTACCCTGGAAGAAATCCGGCAGGAAATGGGCGACTGCCGCCGCTGCAAACTGTGGCGGAATCGCACCCATCTGGTGTTTGGGGAGGGGTCTCCCACTGCGGCCCTGATGTTCATCGGCGAAGCCCCCGGGGAGGAGGAAGACCTGCAGGGGCGTCCCTTTGTGGGTCCGGCCGGACAGCTTCTCAACAACCTGTTAAACAAGCTGGGCCTCTCCCGGGAAGAGGTCTATATCGCCAACGTGGTAAAAAGCCGGCCTCCGGGCAATCGCGAGCCGGAGGCCGACGAAATCGCGGCCTGTTTCCCGTTTCTGGAAAAGCAGATCAGGGCCATCCGGCCCAAGGTCATTGTTACTCTGGGACGGGTGGCCACTCAGACGCTCCTGAACACGCGTACGCCGCTGACCCGGCTGCGGGGCAAGTGGCAGAAGTACGGCCATATCCGGGTCATGCCCACGTTCCATCCCTCCTATCTCCTGCGGTTCCCCCGGGAGCGGCTGAAGACCTGGGAAGACATGCAGAAAGTCATGGAATATCTGGCTTCCGATGAAAAGCGGTAAAATTCTCGGTATTATTCTGGCCTTGCTGGTGGTCTTGTCCTGGGGGGCCGGGCGGGCCGCGGCCAAACCGGGGGTGGTCTATACCCTGACGGCGGCGGGCTCGGTCAACCCGGGGCTGGCGGACTTCATCAACTCCGGCCTTGAAAAGGCGGAAAAGGACCGGGCCGAAGCCCTGATCATTCTCCTGGACACCCCCGGAGGTCTGGAAGCCTCCATGCGCAAGATCTGTCAGGCCATCATCAACGCCCGGGTGCCGGTGATTGTGTATGTCTCCCCCAAGGGCGCCCGGGCCGCGTCCGCCGGAGTGTTCATCACCATCGCGGCACACGTGGCGGCCATGGCTCCGGGCACCAACATCGGCGCCGCCCATCCCGTGGGCATCGGGCTGGGCAAGATGGACAAGACCATGACCAAAAAGGTGGTCAATGATATGGTGGCCTTCGGCCGCTCCCTGGCCAAGGAGCGGGGCCGCAACGCCGACTGGGTGGAAAAGGCGGTACGCCAAAGCGTGTCCATTGACGCCGAGCAGGCCAAGAAGCTGAAGGTCATTGACTTTGTGGCCCGGGATCTGGAGGAGGTCCTGCGCAAGGCCCACCACCTGCCAGTCAAGCTGGATGCCACCACCGTGCGCCTCAAGACCCTGGGGGTGCCGGTGAAGGAGATTCCGGAAGGCCTGAGCACCCGCATCTTAAGGCACATCGCCGACCCCAATATCGCCTTCATCCTGATGATGCTGGGGCTGGCTGGCCTGTACTTTGAACTGGCCCACCCGGGCGTGGTGCTGCCCGGGGTGGTGGGGGTCCTGTCCCTGCTCCTGGCGTTTTACGCCTTCCAGACCCTGCCGGTCAATTTCATCGGCTTGCTGCTGATTGTGCTGGCCTTTATTTTCTTTGTCCTGGAAATCTATGTCATCAGCTACGGCTTATTGTCCCTGGGGGGCATAATTTCCCTGGTGTTGGGATCAATGATGCTGTTCCGGGGAGGAGGGGAGGCGGGCATGCAAATTGCCTGGGGCGTACTCATCCCCACCCTGCTGATTATCTCCCTGTTTTTCCTGGGTATTGCCGCTCTGGTGGTGCGCAGTCACCTGCGGCGGTCCCGGACCGGGAGCGAGGGTCTGCTAGGGGAAAGCGGCGTGGCCCACACCGACTTGGCACCGGAGGGCCAAGTCTTTGTTCATGGCGAATACTGGAGGGCGGTGAGCGAGGAGCCCATCAGGGCCGGAGAGCGCATTGAAGTGGTGCAGGTCAGCGGCCTGACCCTCAAGGTGCGCCGCAAGACCTGACCGGTTCCGGAGCGGCCCGGGGACAGCGCCTGGGGGCTTCCCCGACAGACTAACAACGGAAACCACCATCTAAGGAGGCTTACATGTTTTTTTCCACACCCATAATCATCTTAATTCTGCTGTTATTCTTTCTTATCAGTGCGGTCAAGATTCTGTCCGAGTACGAACGGGGGGTGGTGTTCCGCCTGGGCCGGGCCCTGGAGCGGCCCAAGGGACCCGGGGTCATCATCATCATCCCCATGATTGACCGGCTGGCCAAAGTCAATCTGCAGTTGATGACCTATGACGTTCCCAGCCAGGATATCATCACCCGGGACAATGTCACCGTGAGGGTCAACGCGGTGGTGTATTTCCGGGTGGTGGACCCCTGGAAAGCCATCATTGAAGTCCGGGACTACAACTCCGCCACCCAGCTTCTGGCCCAGACCACTTTACGGAGTGTGTGCGGCCAATCCGACCTGGATGATCTTTTGTCGGCCCGGGATAAAATCAATGCCCAGATCGCCGATATCCTGGACAAGCACACCGACCCCTGGGGCATCAAGGTGACCCTGGTGGAGCTCAAGGCCATTGACCTGCCCATTGAGATGCAGCGGGCTATGGCCAAGCAGGCCGAGGCCGAGCGGGAGCGGCGGGCCAAAGTCATCAACGCCGAAGGCGAGTATCAGGCCGCGGCCAAGATGACCGAAGCCGCCAAAGTCCTGGCCGAGGAACCCATCTCCCTGCAGTTGCGCTATCTCCAGACCCTGCGGGAGATTGCCGCGGAAAAGAACTCCACCACCTTGTTCCCCATCCCTATTGACCTGGTGAAGCCGTTTATTAAAATTTATGAACGGCTGGAGCAGGAGGGAAAGGTCTAGCCGGAAAGGCGGCGATGTTCAACCTGCCGGATAAAATCCCGCCCCGGGAATCCTGCTGCCCGTGGCGGGACGATTCAACCCACGGGGAGAATTAGGCATGGCCAAGAAGGAACGCAAGGACAAAAAGGAAAAACCGCTGGAGAAGATGACCGCCACGGAACTGCGTAAATACGCCCTGGAGCTGGGAGAAATCCACGGCGTGCACGGCATGAACAAGGAGGAGCTCCTGGCAGCCATCAAAAAAGTCAAGGGCATTGTAGATGAGGGGAAAAAGAAGGAAAAGCCGGTGACCGTCCGGGAGCTCAAGAAGAAGATCAAGGAGCTCAAAGCCCTGAAGGCCCAGGCCCTGGCCGCGGGGGAGCCCAACCAGAAAATCAACATCCTGCGCCGCCGCATCAACCGCTTAAAGAAGCGCACCCGCAAGGCGGCCTAGGAGGAGTTTTCAGTTTTCCGTTTTCAGTTAAGAGGAGGGTCTTAACCCCTAAAAGGGGTTGGGGAGGAGGATTAGCAATCCCCCGATCCTCCCCTCATTCATCAAAAAAGTGGGGCAGGTTTGTAAACCTGCCCCTTTTTATTTGAGCTGCGACTGGAAGGCGCTTACAGACCGGGGAAAATCTTCACGGAATTCACAGCCAGGTTGTAGAACCAGCCGGGGAAGATGCCCACCAGGATGGTGGCGATGGCAGTGAGGGTCACCGCCGTGGTGACCCCCGGAGTGAAGGTCACCGGCCCCAGGTCGGCTTCCGCCGGGCGCATGTACATGAGCACGGTGATGCGCAGGTAGTAGTACACCGACACCAGGCTGTTGAGCACGCCCAGGATGGCCAGCCAGATGTAGCCCGCCTGCACCGCGGCAGAAAAGATGTAGAACTTGCCCACAAAACCGGCGGTGGGGGGGATGCCGGCCAGGGCGAACATGAAGACGCTCATGCCTGCGGCCAGGCCCGGATGCTGGTAGGCCAAGCCCGAGTAGTCATAAATGTTCAGGTAGCTGTCCTTTTTCCGGGCCACCAGGATGACCACCCCGAAGGCCCCGATATTCATCAGGGTGTAGGCCAAAAGGTAATAGAGGATGCTCACCGCGCCCAACTGGTTGGCGGCCACCAGGGCCACCATGATGTAGCCGGCGTGGGCGATGGAGCTGTAAGCCAGCATGCGCTTGATATTGGTCTGGGCGATGGCCACCACATTGCCCAGGGTCATGGTGGCCACGGCCAGGACCCACAGCAGCATGTGCCAGTTGGGATGGAAGGCCGGGAAAACCAGAAAGAAGACCCGGGCAAACGCGGCGAAGGCTGCGGCCTTGACCGCCACCGCCATGAACGCGGTGATAGAGGTGGGCGCGCCTTCATAAACATCCGGAATCCACATGTGGAACGGCACCGAGGCCACCTTGAAGCCGAAGCCCACCACCAGCAGGGCGATGGCCATGAGGGTCAATGGTTTGGTCAGGGTGGCGGCGTCGGTGAGGCGCCGGGCCAGTTCGTCAAAGTAAAGGGTGCCGCCCGCGGCGCCGTAAAGAAAAGCCATGCCGAACAGCAAAAAGGCGCTGGCAAAGGCCCCCAGCACCAAGTACTTGAGGGCGGCTTCATTTGACCGGACATCCTCCCGGAAAAACCCGGCCAGCACATACACCGCGACGGACATGACCTCCAGGCCCAGAAAGAGCATAATCATGTGGGCGCTGGCGGCCATCATCATCATGCCCGCGGTGGCGAACAGCACCAAGGCATAGTATTCACTCAGATCCCTGCCCCAGTCCTCCAGATAGGGCCGGGACAGCAGCACTGTCAGGGCCGCGCCCAGAATCAGGATGAAATAGAACAGAAACGCGAAGTTGTCCACATAAACCATGCGGGCGAAATCGGTGCCCCGGGCGCCCCAGAGGCCCACGGTCTGATAGGCGGCCAAGGCCAGAAACGCCAAGCTCAAATAGGGGTAATGCGTTTTTCTGAGCTTGAACAGGGCGTCGGCCAGCAGGATGAAGACAGCCCCGCCGGTAAGCGTCAACCAGGGCCCGATATTGGCAAGGCTGAAGGAGGGTATGGTCAGGGTCATCGCGTCTCCCCTTTAAACACTTGGGATAGAGTGACCTTGGTGGCTTTTGCCTGCTCCATCTTGGCCACGAAGCTCGCGGTGGTTGCTTCCGTCTTCTTCAGAAAGGTAGTGGGATATACACCGATCCAGACGATGAACAGCAACATCGGCACAAAAATGAGGATTTCCCGGGTGGAGAGATCCTTGAGAACCTGATTTTCGGGTTTGGTGCACTGGCCGAACATCACCCGCTGGAACATCCACAGCATATAACAGGCCGCCAGGATGACGCCGGTGGCGGCGATGACGGCGTAGGCCTTGTTCACCTTGAAGGTGCCCAAAAGTATAAGAAATTCCCCCACGAAGCCGTTCAAGCCGGGCAGGCCGATGGAGGACAAAGTCACTATCATGAAGATGGCGGCGTACACCGGCATAGGGGTGGACAGCCCCCCGAAGTCGGCGATCATGCGGGTGTGCCGCCGCTCATAAATCATGCCCACAATCAAAAACAAAGCCCCGGTGGACAGTCCGTGGTTAATCATCTGGATGACCCCGCCCTGGATGCCTTGCACGTTGAAGGTGAACAGGCCCAGCATGACGAAGCCCAGATGGGAGACGGAGGAGAAGGCGATGAGGCGCTTCAGGTCCTTCTGGACGATGCAGACCAAGGCCCCGTAAACGATGCCGATGATGGCCAGAATGCTGAACAGGGGCACGAAAAAGTAGGCCGCCTGAGGAAACAGGGGCATGTTGAAGCGCAGGAAGCCGTAAGTCCCCATCTTCAGGAGCACTGCGGCCAGGATGACAGAGCCCACGGTGGGGGCCTCGGTGTGGGCGTCGGGCAGCCAGGTGTGGAAGGGGAACATGGGCACCTTGATGGCGAAGGCCAACCCGAAGGCCAGAAACATCCAGAACTGCATGCGGAAGGGGATGTCCAGACCATAGAGCCGCAGCAGGTCAAAGGTGTAAACCCCGGTCACCTTGCCGTGGTAGAAATAGAGCACCAGGATGGCCACCAGCATGAGCAGGGAGCCGAACATGGTGTACAGAAAGAACTTGATGGCCGCATAAATCCGGCGGGCCGGGGCCCCCCAGAC
>JAFDHU010000052.1 GCA_019308625.1 Deltaproteobacteria bacterium | reverse complement strand
TGGTCCGGTAAATTCCCGCCGTTTGGGGCGCTCCCTGGGGGTGGATGTCATCCCTCCCAAGACCTGTACCTTTGACTGCATCTACTGCGAGTTGGGGCGCACCACCCACCTCACCTTGAAGCGCCGGCCTTACGCGGTAAAGGCTATCATCCGGGAAATCCAGGAATATTTCCAGGAGCCCCGGGTGGTCCCGGATTTCGTCACCTTGGCCGGCTCCGGTGAACCCACCCTGAACGCCGGCCTGAAAGAGATTATCGCCGCCGTCCAGGCCGTGACCGACACCCCGGTGGCGGTACTAACCAACGGGGCGCTGCTTTACCGGGCCGAGGTGCGTCGTGACCTGCAGGCCGCTCAAGTGGTGCTCCCCTCCCTGGACGCTGCCCGGGAGGAGACTTTCCGCCATATCAACCGGCCGGCACCGGGGTTGGCCGTGGACCTTCTGGTGACCGGCCTGGAGGCCTTTCGGCAGGAATTTGCCGGCCAGCTCTGGCTGGAGGTCATGCTGCTCCGGGGTATCAACGACCAGGAGCCGGAGCTCGCAGCCCTCAAGGAAGCCATCGCCCGGATCCGGCCGGACAAGGTGCAGTTAAACACCGCCGTCCGTCCGGTGGCGGAAGCTTATGCCCATCCTTTGAGCCGGGAGGAAATGTCGGCCATCGCCGCCTATCTGGGGGAAGGGGCCGAGGTTATTGCTGATTTTTCCAGTTCCCACCGGGCTGCCGGGTCGGTCACTGACCGCACCCTGCTGGACATGCTGGCCCGGCGCCCCATGACCGCCCGAGACCTGGCCCAGGCTTTAGGGCTGCCTTTGTCCCAGGTGGAAAAGCAACTGCACCGCCTGGAGAGCGCCGGGCTGATAGCTCGGGATTTCTACCAGCAGGAAGGTTTTTTCCGCAATCCAACACCGCTGAATCAGGCTTAAGAAACCTCGGGTCGGCCTCCAGGCCGGCATCCTGGTAACTCAACTTTGCTTAAGGGGGTGGGGGGGTAGTTTGGGTACCTGTTTCCCGCCTGGAGAGCATCTCCGAATTCATCTAAGCCGAGGAATGGAATCATGCAGGCCGTTTACGATGTGGGTATTGATGTCGGGTCCGTAAGCGTCAACCTGGTGGTGATGAATCCTGCCGGTCAGGTGCTGCGGGAAGTCTACCGGCGTCATTTGGGGGAACCGTATCGCACTGCCTTAAATCTCCTCAAGGAACTGGAACCGGAGTTTTCCCTGTCCCATTGCCGCCTGGCGGCCTTCACCGGCTTGGGCGGTAAGGTACTGGCCGAAGTCCTGAGCGGTCCTTTCATCAATGAGGTCATCGCCCAGGCCCGGGGTACCTATCATTTCTGCCCTCAGGCTCGCAGCATCATTGATATGGGCGGCGAGGACGCCAAGCTCATCATGGTGGGCCAAGAGAACGGCGAGTTGGTGATCCGGGATTTCGCCATGAACACCATGTGCGCCGCCGGAACCGGCTCCTTCCTGGACCAGCAGGCCCATCGGCTGGGCTATACCATTGAAGAGTTCAGCCAGTTGGCCCTCAAGTCCACTACGCCGCCCCGCATCGCCGGGCGTTGCAGCGTTTTTGCCAAAACCGACATGATCCACCTGCAGCAGGGGGCTCTGAAAAGCAATATCGCCAAGGGCAAAAACCTGGAGCCGCCGGTGGTCTTCCAGGGGGGCGTGGCCCACAACCTGGGAGTGCGCAAAGCATTCCGGGAAGTGCTGCAGTTGGATGATGATTCCTTTATCGTGCCGCCGCATTTCACCGCCTTGGGAGCGGTGGGTGCGGTGCTGGTGGCCCGGGAGAACCCACCGGGAGATTTTTGCCTGAATCTTAAGCCCTTGGAGGATTATCTAACCCGGGAACTGGAGCCGGAATACCCGTTGCCGCCCTTACGCCCGCCCCGGGAATTGGGGCCGGACCACTATGAAGTGGCCCCTCCGCCACCCCTGGGCTCGGAAACCGAAGCCTATCTGGGTGTGGATGTGGGCTCCATCAGCACCAACGTGGTAGTGATTGACAAGGACATGCGGGTGCTGGCCCGGGAATACCTCATGACCGCCGGCCGGCCCTTGGAGGCTATCACCGAGGGCCTGCGCCGGGTAGGCAAAAAACTGGCCGGCCGGGTGAAAATCATGGGCGCGGCCACCACCGGCTCCGGGCGCTACCTCACCGGCGACTTCATCGGCGCCGATATCGTCAGAAACGAAATCACCGCCCAGGCCACCGCCGCAGCAGCCATTGATCCCACAGTGGACACTATCTTTGAAATCGGCGGCCAGGACTCCAAATTCATCAGCCTGGAAAACGGGGCCATCGTGGACTTCATGATGAACAAGGTATGCGCCGCGGGCACCGGTTCTTACCTGGAGGAGCAGGCCGAAAAGCTGGGCATCTCTATCAAGGAGGAGTTCGGCCGTCTGGCTCTGGAGGCCAAAACTCCGGTGCGCATGGGCGAGCGCTGCACCGTGTTCATGGAATCGGACATCGTCCACCACCAGCAGCGGGGCGCGGCCAAGGAGGACCTGGTGGCCGGCCTCTCCTACTCCATCGTTTACAACTATCTCAACAAGGTGGTGGAGGGCCGCAGGATCGGCAACAACATCTTCTACCAGGGGGCCACCGCGGCCAACCGGGGGATTGTGGCGGCCTTTGAGCAGGTGTGCGGCAAGCGCATCACCGTGCCGCCGCACCACGACGTCACCGGGGCTATCGGCGCGGCCATTCTGGCCATGCGGGAGCGCACCTGGGAGGAGTCCCGCTTCAAAGGCTTTGACTTGGCCGACCGGGAATACACCATCACCTCCTTTGAATGCTCCGGCTGCCCCAACCGCTGCGAAATCCGGCAGGTGCAGGTGGCCGGGGAAAAGCCCTTGTTCTATGGCAGCCGCTGCGAAAAATATGAAGTGGGCACCGAACGGAAGGGGGCCGACCTGCCGGACCTCCTGCGGGAGCGGGAAGACCTGCTGTACGGGCCTGAACCCGCCCACGAAGTTGACCAGGACACTATCGGCATCCCCCGCACCATGTTTTTTCAGGAGCTCATGCCCTTTTTCCGCACCTTCCTGGAAGAGCTGGGCTTCAAGGTGGTATTGAGCCCCAAAACCAACAAGTCCATTATCCGCCAGGGAGTGGAAATCCTGGCGGCCGAGCCCTGTTATCCGGTGAAAGTGGCCCACGGCCATATCCTGGAGCTGCTCAAGGCCGGGGTGAAGCGCATCCTGCTGCCCAGCGTCATAGACCTGCCCCACGCCCACCCGGAGGTCAAGCGCGGGGTGGTCTGCCCTATGGTTCAGTCCCTGGCCTACACGGTGCCTACTGCCATAGATTTTGAGGCTTACGGGGCCGAGCTGTTGCGGCCGGTGCTTTATTTTGGTCAGGGTTATCGGCAGTTGCGGCAGGGCATGCGGGCCTTGGGACGCCAGTTGGGGGCCTCGGCCCTGCGCACAGAGCGGGCCCTGCGCCAGGCCTTGGCGGCCCAACAAGAATTCTACGAAAAGCTGTGGGCCCGGGGCCGGGAAATCCTGGACTCCCTGCCTCCGGACAGTCGGCTTATGGTGCTGGTGGGACGCCCCTACAATGCCTTTGACCCCGCCATGAACCTTAACCTGCACCGCAAGCTAAGGCAGTTGGGCGTCCTGGCCATGCCCATGGACTTCCTGCCCCTGGACGAAGTGCCGGCCCTGGAGGACATCAAGCCCATGTACTGGCGCTTCGGCCAGAAGATTTTGAGCGCCTCCCACCTCATTCGGCAGGACCCTCGCCTGTACGGCATCTTTATCACCAATTTCGGTTGCGGTCCGGACTCCTTTATCCAGCACTTCCTCCGGGAGCAGATGCAGGGCAAACCATACCTGGAAATTGAGATAGACGAACACTCCTCTGATGTGGGCGCCATCACCCGACTGGAAGCCTTTCTGGACAGCCTGAAGAACGTCACTGTACCACCAGCGGCTCCTCGGGTGTCGCCTTTCCGGCACCGGGTCACCGGCAGCATCAAGCGCAAGATCTACTTTCCGCCTATGACCGACCATGCCCTGGCCCTGGTGGCGGCCTTTGAGGCTTGCGGGGCCGAAGCCGAGGCTCTGCCGGAGTCCGATGAGGAGAGCCTGATGTGGGGTCGGCGCTACACCTCCGGCAAGGAATGCTATCCCCTGATTCTCACCACCGGCGACCTGGTCAAGCTGGTGCGGCGCCCGGATTTCAACCCGGACAAAAGCGCCTTCTTCATGCCGGCGGCCTCGGGACCCTGCCGCTTCGGCCAGTACCACCGTTACCATCGCCTGGTGCTGGACGAGCTGGGCTTCCCTCAGGTGCCGGTGTACTCCCCCGACCAAGATATCACTATGTACAACGAAGTGGGCATGGTGGGAGACGATTTTGACCGCATCGCCTGGCACGGGGTGGTGGCTATTGACCTCCTGGAGAAAAAGCTCCGGGAGACCCGCCCCTACGAGTGCATCCCCGGAGAGGCCGAGAAAGTGTATCAATTCTACCTGCAAAAGGTCTATGAGGCCCTGCGGGACCGGGCCGATCTCATTCGGGTGCTCACCGAGGCCCGGCAAACCTTTGACGAGGTGGCCCTGAACGGCCGCGGGGATAAGCCCCTTGTGGGGGTGGTGGGCGAAATTTACGTGCGCTCCAATCGCTTCTCCAACGAGAACGCGGTGCGGGAGATTGAGTCCCTGGGGGGTGAGGTCTGGATGCCGCCCATCTCGGAGTGGCTCCTGTACGTCAACTACACCTCCAAGAAGCGGGCCCTGCTTTCCCGGCGCTACAAAAACTATTTCCAGATTCTGCTCAAGGAATATTTCCAGCACAAGGATGAGCACGCCCTGGAGCACATCTGGCACGGCAGCATCCGGAACCTCAAGGAGCCTTCCATCCGCCAGACCCTGGAGATGGCCGCAGGCTACCTGCACCCGTCCTTTGAAGGGGAGGCCATCCTGAGCATGGGCAAGTCCCGGGACTTCGTCCTTAAGGGCGTGTCCGGCCTGGTGAACATCATGCCTTTCACCTGCATGCCGGGCACCGTGGTCAACTCCCTGTTCAAGCGCTTCCGGGAGGAAAACGACAACATCCCCTTCCTGAACCTGGCCTATGACGGGCAGGAACAGACCCACACCCGGACGCGGCTGGAGGCCTTCATGTATCAGGTACGGCAGTTTCACAGCCGCCGCCATGCCGTCTGATACCGGACGAACCGGGGCCGGGGCAGCCCGGCCTTTTTCGTCTTTGAGTCCTTCTCTTCCGGCGGCGTCGTATCCAACAATCTTAAAGGGGGCACCGTCCCCTGCTTCCGGTATGGAATTAAGGAGGGAAATATGTCATCCAAGACCTTCAAGGCCCTGGTGGTGACCGAGACCCCCGACCAGCGTTACCTGCGGGAGATCAAGGAGAGAACCCTAGATGAGCTGCCCCCCGGAGAGGTCCTGGTCAAGGTGAAATACTCCTCCCTGAATTACAAGGATGCCCTCTCAGCCATCGGCAACAAGGGCGTCACCAAACAGTACCCTCACACCCCGGGGATAGACGCCGCCGGAGTGGTGGAGGAAAGCAGCAGCCCGGATTTCAAGCCGGGGGAGGAAGTCATTGTCACCAGCTATGATTTGGGGATGAACACTCCGGGCGGTTTCGGCCAGTATATCCGGGTGCCCGCCGCCTGGGTGGTGAAGCGGCCGGAGGGTCTGACCTTGAGGGAGAGCATGATTTTCGGCACCGCCGGCTTCACCGCGGCCCTCTCCGTGCTCCGGCTCCTGCAGGCCGGTCTTACGCCGGAGAGAGGCACAGTCCTGGTTTCCGGGGCCACCGGTGGTGTGGGTAGCATCGCGGTGTCCCTCCTGGCTCGGGAAGGCTTTAAAGTGGCCGCGGTGAGCGGCAAGCCGGAAGCCAAAGCTTACCTGACGGAGCTCGGCGCCAAGGAGGTCATCACCCCCGAGGAGGCCACCGACACTAGCGGCAGGCCCCTGCTCAAGGCCCGCTGGGCCGGCTCGGTGGACACAGTGGGCGGGCCCATTCTGGCCACCACCCTCAAATCCACCGCTTTGGGCGGGGTGGTCACCTGCTGCGGCAACGCCGCCTCTCCCGAGCTGCCGCTGACCGTGTATCCCTTCATCCTGCGAGGCGTCACCTTAATCGGCATTGACTCCCAGAACTGCCCCATGAATCTGCGGGTCCAGGTCTGGAACAGGCTGGCCGGCGACTGGCATCTGGAGCACTTGGAGCGCCTGGCCACGGAAACCGGCCTGGAGGGCCTAAGCGAGCAGATTGACCTGATGCTGAGCCGCCGGCACCGGGGGCGCACCGTGGTCCGGCTGCCGGATTAGGTTGGCAGACAATTCGGGGAGGGGGAGAGGGCCAGGGGGCCTGCAGTCCCCCGACCCTCCCTCCACGCTGAACTTTCGTCCGGCGAATTGGACTTTTCCCTGTTTTTGCGCCATAATGGGGCAGCTTCGGGCGGACCCCCACTGCGGCTCCGCCTGCCATAGAGGAGATGGGTTTTGGCAGTTTGTCCTCACTGCTCCCGGGAAATTGAAGACGCCAGCAGATTTTGCCGGTACTGCGGCGGGGAAATTCACACCCCGTTGCCAAGGCCGGATAAGCCCCCGGAATCCCCGCCCCCTTCCCCGCTGTTGCAGCCGGGGGAATATCTCAAGACTGGCTGGCGGCTTTTCCGGCAGTTTCCCGGGGGATTCGTTGTCTTTACCCTGGTGTATCTGGTAATCCTGGCGGTGATCAGCCATCCCCGGGGCATCGGCTGGCTGGCGGCCACCGCCATCCATGAACCCCTGACGGCCGGAGTCATTATCGTGGCCGCCAAACTGCTGCAGGACAAAAATCCCCGCTTCCGGGACTTCTTCGGCGGCTTCCAGTTCCGCTATTTCCTGCCCCTGGTCCTGCTGGGCCTCATCAGCCGGATTTTGATTACCATCGGTCTAATTCTGCTCATTGCCCCCGGGGTGTACCTGATGGTGAGCTATATTTTCGCCACCCCCCTGCTGGTGGACCGGGGTCTGGATTTCTGGCCGGCCCTGGAGGAAAGCCGGCGCTTCGTGACCCCTCGCTGGTTCAGCTTCTTTGGCTTTATCCTCCTGCTGTTGCTGGTGAACCTCGCTGGCATCCTGGCCCTGGGAGTGGGCTTGCTGGTGTCCATCCCGGTCAGTTGGTGTGCAGTGATGGCCGCTTACGCCGATATTATGGGCCTGCAGTCAGACTACTGATGATATCTCCGTCATGAGCCGCGGCGAACCGGAGAACCGCCGGAGCGACTCTACCTCCGTGGTGGAGGTGGCCGTGGCCCTGCCTCTCTTTCACACCCTCACCTATGCGTTGCCCGAAGCTCTGCAGCCCAAGGCCCAGGTGGGCTGTGCAGTGCGGGTGCCGGTGGGCCGACGACTGGTGACCGGGTATGTGCTGGGGCCGGCCCGGGAATTTCCCACGGCCCCCCTTAAAGAGGTCCTGGCGGTCCTGGACCCGGATCCCCGCTTCGGGCCGGAGATGGTTCCCTTTTTCCACTGGCTGGCCGAGTACTACCATTACCCCCTGGGGGAGGCCTTAAGACAAATCATTCCCGGCAGTGGCCGATCCTCCGGCCCCAAAACCGAGCGCTGGGTCAGGCTGAGAATGACGACCGAAGGGAATCAACCGGCGCCGGACGCCTCCCGGGTCCGGTTGGGGCCCAAAGCCAGGGCCCTGCTTCAGCATCTTGAGGCCTACGGCCCGACTCCGGTGCGGGAACTTAACCGGCTTTTCCCTTCCTGTCACGCAGTCCTGAAGCGGCTGGCCGCCAGGGACTTGGTTTCCCTGGAAGACCGGGTGATCTTCCGCAATCCCATGGCCGAGATGAACAACCTGCCCGCCTTCCTGGTGGAAGAGCCCCTGGCCCTCACCCCGGAGCAGCAGCAGGCGGTGCAGGAAATCTCCCGGGGACTGGCCCGGGGAGAGTTTGTCCCTTTTCTCTTGCACGGGGTCACTGCCAGCGGCAAGACCGAAGTGTATCTGGCTGCGGCGGAAGACTGCCTAGCCCGGGGGAGACAGGTTCTGGTGCTCCTGCCGGAAATCGCCCTGACTCATCCGGTGGCCCTGCTGTTCCGCCGACGTTTCGGCGACCGGGTGAGTCTCCTGCACAGCGGCTTAAGCGACGCCGCCCGTTTGGATCAGTGGCGGCGCATCATGCGGGGGGAGGTGGACGTGGTGGTGGGGGCCCGCTCCGCGGTCTTCGCACCGCTCGCCCGGGTGGGCCTCATCGTGGTGGATGAGGAGCACGACCCCTCCTACAAGCACGAAGGCGGGCTGCCCTACCAGGCCAGGGATGCAGCCCTGTACCGCGGGCAGATGGCCCGGGCCGTGGTGGTGCTGGTCTCCGCCACCCCTTCCCTGGGCACCTATTACCGGGCCATGGAAGGGAAATACCGCTATCTCAGTCTGGAGCGGCGGGTCACTCCCCAAGCCTTACCCGAAATTGAGCTGGTGAATCTGAAGCGGGAACGGGGCCGGCAGGCTAAAATCATCTCCGGCCCCCTGGCGGCGGCCCTTAAGGAGGTGCTGTCCCGGGGCGAGCAGGCCCTGCTGTTCCTCAACCGCCGGGGCTACTCCACTGTGGTGTTCTGCCTGTTCTGCGGGGAGGTGTTCCGCTGCCGACACTGCAGCGTGGCCCTGACCCATCACCGCCAGCGGGGTCTGCTTATCTGCCATTACTGCGGCTTCGCCCGCCCTCTGCCGGACCGCTGCCCGGAGTGCCAGTCCACGGCCCTGAAAAAGCACGGCCTGGGCACGGAGAAGGTGGAAGCGGAACTGCGGCGTCTCTTCCCCGAGGTCCGCATCGGCCGCCTAGACCGGGACGTGGCCCCTCACAGTGGCCGGGGCCTGAAAATCCTGGAGGATTTCGCCGCCGGCCGACTGGACCTCCTGGTGGGCACCCAGATGATCACCAAGGGGCATCACTTCCCCCGGGTCACCCTGGTGGGGGCGGTGGCTGCGGATTTGAGCCTCTTTTTCCCAGAATACCATGCCGGGGAGCGCACCTTCCAGTTGCTCTCCCAGGTGGCAGGCCGGGCCGGCCGGGGGGAGGCTCCGGGCCGGGTGCTCATCCAGACCTATCACCCCGAGCACTACGTGTTCCAGGCTGTCAGAAACCAGGATTATGCAGCTTTTTATCAGGCCGAACTGGCGGTCCGGCGGCATTTGGGCTACCCGCCCTTCACCCGCCTGGCCCTGGTGCGCCTGAGCGGGCCGGACGAGGCGCAGGTGGCCCGCCAGGCCCGGCATCTGGCCGAGGCCCTGCAGCGCTTCCTTAAAGGCCAACCGGAACT
>JAFDHU010000371.1 GCA_019308625.1 Deltaproteobacteria bacterium | reverse complement strand
CGGAGCTGGAAGATGCGCTGGACTGGATTAGGGATCGCACTTCCCTGAGTAGGTCCTGGTTGCGGGCCTACAAGAAGGAAATCAAAGAGATGCGCCAATCGGCGCGCCAGACTCTTGCCGATGAAACTCTGGAAGAGGTTCCCGATCCCGAAGCCCTGCGCCAGGTAGCGGCCCCTCTGCTAGTTTCAGGTTCCATACTGAACCGAACGCTTGAGGCCATGGAAGCCCTGGGCCTAGTAGGGCAGAGGCGGGAGGCCGCTTTGCTCTATCTGGCCATTACTTCTCGCATTTTTGAAGAACCCGTCAATGTCGTGGTGAAAGGGACATCAAGCGGGGGGAAGTCCTTCCTGACCGCCGCAGTCTTGCGCCTGTTCCCGGCCAACGCCTTTTATGAGCTGACCGCGATGAGCGAGAGGGCCCTAGCTTACTCCCAGGAGCCTCTGGCTCATAGATTCATGGTGCTTTTTGAAGCAGGCGGATTAAGCAGTGAATTCGCCCAATACCTGCTGCGCAGTCTCCTCTCCGAAGGACGGGTGAAGTATGAAACGGTGGACAAGATTGGCAAGAAGCTGACTCCTCGTCTTATTGAACGGGAAGGGCCCACGGGATTTATCACCACCACCACGGCAGTGAGTCTCCACAACGAGAATGAGACCCGTTACCTGAGCATCGAGGTCGATGATTCCAAGCGCCAAACCCAGGCGGTGCTCTATCGCCAAGGCATGGAGGCAGCCAAGCTTAATGACAAACAAGAGGTGGATCTGACGCCGTTCCATGCTTTGCAAACCCTTCTGGAAATTGAACGTCCACTGGTGGTCGTCCCCTTTGCTCCGGAAGTGGCGGCCAACTGTGATGCCGAGGCGGTGCGGTTGCGCCGGGATTTCCCCCATCTCCTTACCCTAATAAAGGCCCATGCCGCGCTGCAGGCCCACCAGCGGCCCCGGGATGAGCATGGGCGGGTGGTGGCCCTGGCAGAGGATTATGAAGTTGTCTACCACCTGGTGGCCGACATTATCGCCCACGGCACCGGAGCCAAAGTGGACCCACAAGTGCGGGAGCTGGTTGCCGTGGTGGAGCGCTTGGCAGGAGAAGACGGGGTGACAGTAAAAAGCGTGGCCCAGGAATTGGCAATGCATGAGTCAAGTGCCTGGCGCCTTGTGCAAAAGGCCTTGAAAAAAGGGTTCCTCATCAACCGGGAAACCCGCCCGCGAGCTCCGGCTAAACTGATAGTGGGAGATCCCATTCCCCCAGACGGGACGGTTATCCCCTGTCCTAAAACCATTTTCAAAACCATTTTCAAAAATTATCATTCATCCCCACCGGAAAACGGGAAAACGGCGCAAACCTCCTCGGAAACCTGCGCCAAGTCTGGAGCTGAGGTTTTCACCGCCGATGAAAACCTGGTGAAGACTGCCACTCTGGTCGAGGCAGAGGCGCAAGCTAGCCCCTTGGGGGAAGAGATTCTGGATGCTGAGGTGGCGGAGAGGGAAATCTTGACTTCTCCCGAGATCACCTGTTCCGAGCCAGCCTTTCAGGGGGAGGAGGACAGCCCGCCGCGCTGCCCCTGCGGCTGTCCGGCCTGGGAGATGGGTCGGGATGGAAAGTCCTACTGCTGGGCCTGCCTGGCATGTCAGGCGATGCTTCACTAAACGGGAAGGGGGCAGTGCCGGGATGAAGCACATTACTCCGGCAATGTGGTGCAGTTTACCGACAAGGCAAAACGCCGGAGAAAGGAGATGGTATGAAACAGGTGAAAATCGGAATGGTGAAGTTGCAACTGGTTCCGGAAGCCGGGAAATATCAGCCGGGAAATATCCGGAGCATCTGACCTGGAAGCGGGCTCTGGAGCGGGAGTGGGCCGGGGAGTGGGGTAGTTTGGCCGGGCTCACCGGTTATCGCTACAAGATGGCCCTGGACCCGTCTTTCTATTATGAACGGCCGGAATTCCGCAAAGGCAAGCTCCACCTCTATGAGTGGATTCTGTGCAAAAACGGCGGGCTCATCTCCCTTTACAGCTTCAGCGAGGGGTTGGGCAAGGTGTGGACTTCCAAGGTTTTGGGGGAGAAAATCCTGGCCGCGGTGCCCGGAGCCCGGGTCTTTCGGACCTCGGACGAGTTTCT
>JAFDHU010000370.1 GCA_019308625.1 Deltaproteobacteria bacterium | reverse complement strand
CACTGTATGAAGCAGATCATCCAGAGCTACAGAAACGGCCGGATCTCCCTGAGCGAGGTACCGGTGCCAGCCAGCAAGGCGGGCGGGCTGATAGTACAAACCCGCATCTCCTTAATCAGCCCAGGTACCGAGAAGTACATGATTGAGATGGGGCAAAAGAGCCTCCTGGGGAAGGCCCGGGCCCGGCCGGACCTGGTGCGGCAGGCTTGGGCCAAGGCCAAAAAGGAAGGGTTCCTCAGCGTCTTCAAGGAGGCCATGAACCGTCTGGATGAGCCCATTCCCCTGGGATACAGCGCTGCGGGGGTGGTTCTGGAGGTGGGAGCTGGGGTGACCGGGTTCAAGCCGGGGGATCGGGTGGCTGCAGTCGGTGCGGGCTACGCCTCCCATGCTGAGGTGATCTGGGTTCCGGAAAACCTGTGCGTCCCCATCCCCCCCGACGTGGATTATGTAGAGGCAGCCTTCGGCATGCTGGGGGCCATCGCCCTGCACGGCGTGCGCCTGGCGGAGCTCACCCTGGGGGAGAACGCCGTGGTCATTGGCCTGGGCCTCCTGGGTCTTTTGAGCGTGCAATTGCTGGCGGCCCAGGGCTGCCGGGTGCTGGGCGTGGACCTGGATGCGGACAAGTGCCGCCTGGCCCGGGAGCTGGGCGCCGACTTGGCCCTGGTTTCCGGCCAGGATCAAGTGGAAGAAGCGGCGGCCAACTTCACCCGGGGGCTGGGGGCGGACGCGGTGCTCATCTGCACGGCCAGCTCCGGCCCGGAGCCGGTGCGCCTGGCCGAGGCCGTGGCCCGGGAGCGGGCCCGTATGGTCCTGGTGGGCATGGCGGAGCTTTCCCTCACCCGCAAGACTTTCTGGGAGAAAGAATTGCTTTTCACCGTCTCCAAGGCCGGTGGCCCGGGGAGCTTGGCCCCCCTGTATGAAGCCAAGGGCTTTGACTATCTGGCAGCCCACGTGCGCTGGACGGTGCGGCGCAATCTGGAGGCATTCCTGGACCAGGTGGCCCGAGGGCGGGTACGGGTTAAGCCCCTCATCACCCACCGCTTTTCCTTTGACGAGGCCCTTCAGGCCTATGACCTGATCCTGCAAAACCGGGAGCCATACATCGGGGTTGTATTGACTTACCCTGTGGCTGATGATGGGGAAACCCACGCCGCACTTGGCGCCCGGCGGGTCTTTTTCCAGCCCCCGGCGACCGCCCCCACCCAAAGCCCCGACCGCCTTTCGGTGGGTATCATCGGCGGCGGTATGTTCACCAGAAACATCCTCCTGCCGGCCCTGAAAAAAAGGTGTCGGGCGTCAACCTGGTGGGCGCGGCCACCACCACCGGGGTAACGGCCCGGCACCTGGCGCAGAAGTTCGGCTTTGCCTACGCCACCACGGATTATCGGGAAATCCTGAAGGATCCGGCCATCGGCAGCGTCCTCATCACCACCCGGCATAACAGCCATGCCCGCTTGGTGCTGGAGGCCCTGGCCGCTGGCAAGCACGTCTTCGTGGAAAAGCCCTTGTGCCTGACTTGGGCAGAGTTGGATGAAATCCAGACGGCTCATGACGGCTCCCGGATACTCATGGTGGGTTTCAACCGCCGCTACGCCCCCTTGGCCCAAAAGCTCAAGGCTGCTCTAGCCGGGCGCACCACCCCCCTGATGATGGTTTACCGCATAAATGCGGGTTATATTCCCCCGGATCATTGGGTCCACGACCCTGAGGTGGGCGGCGGACGCCTGGTGGGGGAGGTCTGTCACTTCATTGATTTTCTACATTACCTGACAGACTCGGAGGCCATACAAGTGAGGGTTACGCCCATTGAGGGGGACTGCGGCAAGTACCGGCCGGACGACAATCTGTGCATCACCTTGGCCTTTGGGGACGGCTCGGTGGGCACCATCCTGTACACCGCCAAGGGCAGCAAGACCTTTTCCCGGGAACGGCTGGAGGTTTATGGCGATGAATTTGTAGGGGTAATTGAAGATTTCCGCCGGGCCGAAATCGTCAAGGGAGGCCGCAAGCGG
>JAFDHU010000369.1 GCA_019308625.1 Deltaproteobacteria bacterium | reverse complement strand
GTCAGGATTTCCCTGTGGTTCACGGTGCCGGTAGGCTTCTGCACCGGCATGCTGGCGGCCACCATCGCCGTGGGCGGCTTCATCGGGGTCCCCGGCATGATCTATGTGGTGGGGGCCTCCGGGCTGGTGGCCTCGGCCACCGAGCTGGTCATCGCCTTTGTCATGGGGTTCACCGGCTCCCTTAAGTGGGGATTTCTGGGCCTGATTGATATCCGCATGACCCTGCTCATTCTGGCCGGCTCCCTGTTCGGCGTGCAACTAGGGGCTATCGGCACCACCTACGTCAAAGACTATATGGTGAAGCTGGTCATGGGGGCCATCATGCTCATCGTGGCGGTGAGCCGGGGCATGGCCATCCCCAAATATCTGGTACAGCTCCAGGTCATCTCTCTGACCCCTGGTACAGTGCAAATGCTGGGGGGTATTAGCTACATCTCTATGGTGCTTGCCTTGACCATCGGCTGTGTGATCATTCTGGGGGCCTTGGTGAAAGGCATCCGGCAGGAGAAGGCCGCGGTGCTGGCGGAAGCTGCGGCCTACCGGGAAGCGGAGGCATCCTGAGGGAGCCGTGCTTCAGCTCCAGCGCCTCAGGGATGAAAAATTTCGTGGACAACAATTTTAATGTAACCAATAATGTGGGTGGACCAAGTCCACCCTCCTTATTTTAGGCCCCCGCTCAGGTCACCTTCCCCGAAGTCCCGGGCCCGGGGCTGACCGGCAGGATGGCCCCCAAAAAAACGCAGGCAAAGGAAAGACAGGCATGTACAATAAACTTCTGGTGGCGATAGACGGCTCCGATATCAGCCTTCATGCTTTCAGGGAATGCCTCAAGATTTCCAGAGAAGACCTTCTGGTGCTGGCGGTGGCTCCGCCTTACTCGGGCGACCTACGGGTGGTGGGCACCAGCGACATCAATGCCCTAGGGCGTGCAGATCCGGCCGGTCTGCGTCATGGGGGAACCTTATGAAGCCATCGTGGAGGTGGCCGAGGAGGAGGGCCGTGACCTCATCGTCATGGGGGTGAGAGGCAAGCGTCTGGCCTACAAATTGTTCATAGGCAGCACCACGGCCCGGGTCATCGGTTTCAGCTCCGTTGACGTACTGGCGGTGCCGGAAAAAGCCCCCATACGCTGGGAGAGGTTTCTGGTCGCCACCGATGGCTCCGACTACAGCCGCAAAGCCGTGGCCAAGGCCATAGACCTGGCTCACTCCTCCGGCGGAACCCTGAAGGTGGTCTCGGTCCTGGAGATTTCTCCCCACATCTACGCCGTGGCTCCGGAAATCATCGAGGAAAAAATCAAACTGCCCAAGAGTTATGTAGAGGAAGTGAAGGAACAGGCGGCTGCCCGGGGTATCCTGGCGGAAGGCTTCGTGCAAGAGGCCGAAGCTGCTGATGAAGTTATAATTGAACTGGCTCGGGAGAAAAACATGGATATGATTGTCATGGGTTCCCACGGACGCACCGGGCTGTCCAAGCTGCTGATGGGCAGCGTGGCCGAACGAGTCATCAGCCTGGCTCCCTGTCCCGTGCTGGTTGTAAAAAGCTGACCTGTCTCCAAAGGAACATATGACCGCGTGCCAAGGGGCTTCCTCTCTCGGGAAAGCCCCTTGGCGCGTTCCGGCGGGGTAGGGGCCTGATCTGCTTCCTGGCACACTAATTCACGGGCCCTCCGTCCGGGGTCGGCATCTGCTTCTGAGGAAGGAATATTGGACCGCTGCCTGGGCCGGCTGGCCGTTGATCTCCAGCACGGGATAGGCCAAGAAATTGATGGGGCCCGAGGCGGGCAGGGGGTCAACCACCAGATCCCGGCATCTTCTTTCCTTCACTCAGGGTGATGAGCGCATCTTTGCATTGCTGATGGCCAACATCAGTTCATCCACGCCGAAAGACTTGACATGGTAGTAGAAAATGCCTTTCTGCCGCACCCGGCTTTCCTGCTCCGGGTTGTTCTCCTCCGCAGTAATGATGATGGGAAGCTTCTGGCAAATGCCCTTGATGATGGAGATGGCCTCCGCCCCCAGGGCGTCCGGCAGGCGGAGGTCTATCACCAGGACATTGACCTTTTGCTTTTGCAGGGTCATGATCAGGTCTTTGAGGTTGTCCACGCTGAGGAGCCGGTGCCCTTTTCCCTGGGCCCAGATAGTGAGCTCCTTAGTCAGGTCGCGGCCGCGTCGGGATAATTTGGAAGACAAAATGTTCAGACATCCCGCTTTTGCCTGACCGGCCTTGGCAGGCAGGACGGGGTTATCAGGGTAGGACAAGGAGGGCCTTTTTTGATATTTCGGTGCAGGCGCGGATGGTTTGAAGGTTTACCCGGG